>NZ_JAKSYA010000109.1:0-171085 GCF_022829485.1 Methylobacterium sp. J-059 | reverse complement strand
CCAGTATCGTGATCTTCTACTTCGTTTTTTCTTGGCTCGCGGCACAGGAAGCGCGGTAAACGAGTGGTTATACGAATCACTTCACTTTGCATTTACCGACAGAAGTAAATCGCGAATTCATCCTGTCTCTTAGAGCGGTTTTCATCTCCGCCGCCTAGTTTCACCCCATGAGCGGTGCCGGACGGCAGAAGGCTCCGGCAGAACAATTCGGGCGAGGCACAAGATGAAGTCCCAGGCTGTCAAGATCTCGGATACCAACACCGCTCCCGAGACCGGAGCCGTCGCCGGCTCGTATCTCGAAGCCCTGCACCTCGTCGAGCGCTTGCACCGCCGCCTGCTTGACGTGATCAAGGACGAGTTCGAGCGCCGCGGCCGCGAGGACGTCAACAGCGTTCAGGCGCTGCTGCTCTACAACATCGGCGACAAGGAACTCACCGCCAGCGAGCTGCGGACCAAGGGCTACTACCTCGGCTCCAACGTCTCCTACAACGTCAAGAAGCTGGTCGAGGCCGGCTACCTGCACCACGCCCGCTCGAAGACCGACCGCCGCTCGGTGCGCATCAGCCTCACCGACAAGGGCCGGATGGTCCACGACATCATCCAGGGCCTCTACGACAAGCACGCCCGCACCATCCAGCCGATCGGCGGCATCTCCGACGACGATTTCGGCCGGCTCAACACCGCCCTCAGCCGCCTGGAGCGGTTCTGGACCGACCAGATCCGCTACCGTCTCTGAGACCTCGGTCACGCCGAACACAACGAAGCCGGCCGCCCGCGAGGGACGGCCGGCTTCGTTGTTTCACGCCCGGCACCAACGCAAAACGCCGCCCCCGAGGGAGCGGCGCTCACGAGACCGGCCGCATCGGCGGCCGATCGAAAGCTCAGTTGAAGGTGTCGATCTCGGCCGACTCGTAGCTGGTGACTTCCATGCCGACGCAGATCTCGGAAACGACGGGGGCGGACCAAGCCATGTGAATTCTCCTGAATGGGATGCGGGCGAAAGGGACGTCTTGCCGGCTCGCTCGCGAGCCGGTCATCGGCTCAGTTGAAGGTGTCGATCTCGGCGGACTCGTAGCTCGTCACTTCCATGCCGACGCAGACTTCCTGAACGATGGGGGCGGACCAGGCCATGGCGTTTCTCCTCGTGAACTTCGATGACCGGAAGATAGGCGATACCTTGGGCGCAATACAAGCGGGCGCTACACTTATATTTCTCATAGGATTCCCGAGAGAGCGCTCGGTCGCCCCGGCATTCATCTCCAAAACGCAGAATTCGGCTTTCAGATCAGGTAGATGGTGTCGGTGGCGCCAAATCGCCAACCCCATTCCGCCCCCTGCCGCCACGCCCTTTCCGAGGGACGCGCTTTCGGCTTGACGCGTCGCACCGCCGGGCGCACAGGCTGCCGCGCGCGGATACGGCCGTCGGCATCCGCGCACGCCATTCCCACGAAGATTCGATGCCCAGCGACACGCCAGACCGATCGTCCGAGCCGTGGCCGGCCGCACGCCGCGATCCCGCCTGAGCCCCTGAAGGGCTCGCGCCGGGCTCCGCCGCGCAGCCGGTCGCGGCCGGTGCCGTACGGCGCGCCGCCGGGCCCGCGAGGCGAGGCCCATGGTTGAACAGGTCCCCCCCCTGCCGGTCCTCGACGCGGTCGTGCCGATCGATCCGCGCGTCGACCCCTCCGTCCTGGCTGCGCGCCTCTCCGACGAGCGTGCGCCCGACATCGTCGAGGCGCTGAACGCCGAGGCGCCGGAGGTCGCCGCCGCGATCCTGCTCGGCCTGCCGCACGATCGCGCGATCGAGGTGCTCGACCAGCCCGAGCTCGACGACGCCGCCGACATCATCGAGATGCTGCCGCGCGACCGCGTCGCCACCTACCTGTCGGGCATGTCGGCCGACCGCGTCACCGACGTGTTCCGCGAGATTGAGGAGCCCGGCCGCTCGGACCTGCGCGCCCGCCTCGACGCCGAGACCCGCGGCGCGGTCGACCGCCTCAGCGCCTACGGCGAGGAGACCGTCGGCTCGCTGATGACCACCGAGTTCGTCACCGTGCCCGGCACCTGGACCGTGGCGCAGACCCTCGACCACATCCGCCGCGTCGAGAAGACCCGCGAGACGATCTATGCGATCTTCGTGCTCGACCCGCGCACCCGCGCGCTGACCAAGGCGGTGCCGCTGCGCCGGCTGATCTCGGGCAACCCCGAGGACAACGTGCTCTCGGTCGCCGCCGGCCGCCGCCCGCTCGCGGTGTCGCCGACGGCGAGCCGCGAGGAGGCCGCCCGGCTGATCTCGAAATACGACCTGCTCGCCCTGCCGGTGGTCGACGCGGTCGGCCACCTGATCGGCATCGTCACCGTCGACGACATGATCGACGCGATGGTCGAGAAGCAGACCCAGGACGTGCAGCGCTTCGGCGGCATGGAGGCGCTGCCCGAGCCCTACATGGACATCGGCTTCATGACGATGATCCGGAAGCGCGCCGGCTGGCTCTGCGCGCTGTTCCTCTCCGAGATGCTGACCGCCTCGGCGATGCAGGGATTTGAGGGCGAGCTCGAGAAGGCGATCGTCCTGACGCTGTTCATCCCGCTGATCATGAGCTCGGGCGGCAATTCCGGCAGCCAGGCGACCTCGCTGCTGATCCGCGCGCTGGCGCTGCACCAGATCCGCCTGCGCGACTGGTGGCGGGTGGCCCTGCGCGAGCTGCCCACCGGCCTCGTGCTCGGCGGCATCCTCGGGGTGATCGCCGTGGTGCGGATCGCGATCTGGCAGAAGACCGGCCTGTACGATTACGGCGAGCACTGGCCGCTGGTGGCGGCGACCGTCGGCGGCGCGCTCGTCGGCATCGTCACCTTCGGGTCGCTGTCGGGCTCGATGCTGCCGTTCCTGCTGCAACGGCTCGGCTTCGACCCGGCGACCGCCTCGGCGCCCTTCGTGGCGACGCTCGTCGACGTGACCGGCCTCGTCATCTACTTCTCGGTGGCGTTGCTGATCCTGCGCGGCACGCTGCTCTAGCGCCGCGTCCGCTGCCGTTGCCGACCGGTCGGCAACGGAAACTTCGCAGTCCGGGCCGACGTAGGGCGGACGATGCAGGCGTCGTCCACGAAGGCGCCGCCGGCAAGACGTGACTTCGGAGCGCGACCGTGACCCTGCCCCTGCTGAGCCGCCCGGTCCTCGACGACCTCGGCGGCGTGATCGGCGCCGAGAAGCTCCGGCGCCTGATCGTCCGGTTCACGGACAGCCTGCGCACCGCGTTCCCGGCCGGAAGCCGCCCGCCGGGCGAGATCGCGCGGGAGGCGCACACCCTGATCTCGATGTCGGGCATGCTCGGCTGCGAGCGGCTGTCCACGGCCTGCCGGGCTCTCGAAGCGGAGGCGAAGGACGGCGCCGACCTGGCGCCCGCGCTCGCCGAGATCCGCGACCTGCGCGACGAGACCGTGCGCGCGCTGGAAGACGTCGCGCAAACGTCCTGACGCTGCGCCGCGTATTCAGTTTCGTGACGATCGGCATGCCACGGTCGCGCGGAACGGGTTCTGGGTGAGCGGGATGATGGTGGCGACGACGCAGATGCCGGAACGACGGAGGGTCGGCCTCGTGCCGAATCGCCTCGCCGGCCGGCTGCCGCAAGCGCTCGTGGCGACGGGGGGCCTCGTCTTCCTCGCGCTCGTTTGGCTCGGCCTGCTGTTCCATCTTGAGCAGCGCCGCGAGGGCGAAATGCTCCAGGCGCGGCGCGACGTGCTGAACCTGTCGATCGCGCTGGCCGAGCAGGTCTCGCGCCTGATCGAGGGCGTCGACCAGGTGATGCGCTTGATCGAGGCCGACTACGCCGACGATCCCGAGACCTTCGATTTCGCCCGCTGGTCGAAGCGCGCCACGATGCTGGCCGAGAGCGCGCGCCAGATCGCGATCTTCGACGCGAACGGCGACCTCGTCGCCACGCGCGACGCCGTGCCCTCCGCCCTCAGCAGGACCAACGTCGCGGACAGGCCCTACTTCCGGTCGCTGGCCGACAATCCCGAAGCCGGCCTCTATGTCGGGCGCACCATCCGCGGCCGGCTAATGGATACCTTCACCTTCAACCTCGCGCGCCGGCTGACGCGCCCGGACGGCAGCTTCGGCGGCGTCCTCATGGTGGCCGTCGACCCGGACTACCTCGCCCGGCGCTTCAAGGCGCTCGACGTCGGCGCCGACGCAGTCGTCGGGCTGTTCGGCCGCGACGGCTACGTCCGCATCCGCGAGCCGGCGATGCCGGGAATGTACGAGCGCGACCTGTCCCGGCGGCTCGACGGTCAGGGCCTGTTCGCGCGCCTGTCCGAGGCGCCGGCGGGAACCTACGCGGTCGAGAGCGGCCTCGACGGGCGCGCGCGCATCTTCGGATATCGCGCCACGGAGAACCTTCCGCTCGTCGTCACGGTCGGCAAGTCGGTGGAGGTCGTGCTCGCGCCGCTCGTCGCGGAGCGGCGCAACGCGCTGGCGGTCGGCGCGGTCGCGAGCGCGGTCATCCTGCTCGGATGCCTGGTGCTGCTGCGCGAGCTCGAGCGCCGGCGGCGGCGCGAGGCGCTGCTGGTCGAGACCCACCGGGCCCTCGGCGAGGCCGAGACGCTGTTCCGCGGCGTGTTCGAGAACGCCACCGACCACCTCTTCGTCCACGCCGTCGCGGCGGATGGCAGTTTCGCCCTCGAGACCCTCAACCCGAGCGCCGCCGCGCTGATCGGGCACTCGCAGGAGGCCGTCCGCGGCAAGACCCCGGAAGAGGTGATGCCGCCCGACATGGCCGCGATCGTGCGGGCCGACATCGAGGGCGTGATCCGCTCCGGCGAGCCGGCGCGGCGCCAGGAGGAGCGGGTCGGCGGCGACGGGACCCACCGCTTCGAGGTGATCCTGGTGCCCCTGCGCGAGGCCGGCGGCCGCCGCGTGGCGCGCGTCTTCATCAGCGTGCGCGACATCACCCATCTGCGCCGGGCCGAGGAGGCGATCGCGCTGAGCGAGGCGCGCTACCGCCTGCTCGCCGACAACGCCAGCGACATGATCGTCCAGGTCGGCCTCGACGGGCGGCGGATCTACGCCTCGCCGGCCTCGCACGCGCTGCTGGGCCTAGCGCCGCTGGACCTCGTCGGGACGCGGCCGGAGGACGAGGCCCATCCCGACGACGCAGGCGCGCTCTCGGCGATGATCGCCCGCCTCTCGGGAGGCGAGGCCGAGACCGCGGTGGCGACTTATCGCCTGCGCCGGGGCGACCGCTCCTACATCTGGGTCGAGGGCTCGTGGCGCCTGGTGCGGGACGCCGCCGGCCGACCCGCCGGCTTCGTCGCCTCGGTCCGCGACGTCGATGCGCGCCATCAGGCGGAGGACGCCTTGCGGTCGAGCGAGGCGCGCTACCGGGCGCTCGCCGACACGCTGCCGCAGCTCGTCTGGATCGTGCGGGCCGAGGATGGCCTCGCGGCCTACGTCAACCAGCGCTTCGAGGCCTATTACGGGCCGATCGGGACCGGCCTTGCCGAAAGGCTCGCGGCCAACCACCCGGACGATGCCGGGCGCATGGAGGCGGCCCGGGCGGCGGCCGTGCGCGACGGGCGCGGGCACGAGATCGAAGGCCGGCTGCGCCGGCACGACGGCACCTATCGCTGGCACAAGATCGTGATGATGCCGATCCGCGAGGCGGGCGCCATCGTCGGCTGGCTCGGCACCGCCCTCGACATCGACGACATCATCGCCGCGCGCCGGGCCCTGGAGGAGACCAGCGACCTGCTGCGCCTCGCCCAGGACGCGGCCGAGGCGGGCTCCTGGGACCTCGACCTCGTCGCCGGTTCCGTCCTGCTCTCGCCTGAGAGCGCGCGGCTGCACGGGCTGTCGAGCACCGAACCCCTGCGCATGCCGATCGAGGCGTGGAAGGCCCTGGTGATGCCCGAGGACCGGGAGCGCGCCCTGGCGGACGCCGCCGAGGCGATCGCCTCGCGCCGCAGCTTCGTGATGGAGTTCAGGATCACGGGCGGCGACGGCGTCGAGCGCTGGCTGCAGAGCATCGGCCGTGCGTACTACGATCCCGCCGGGCGGCCCGTGCGGGTGATCGGCCTGAACCTCGACGCGACCGATCGCAAGCAGGCCGAGCTCGCGCTGCAGGCGGCCAAGACCGCCGCGGAGGCCGCGCGCCTGGAAGCCGAGCGCGCGAGCCTCGCCAAGACCGACTTCCTCGCCGCGATGTCCCACGAGATCCGCACGCCGCTGAACGCGGTGATCGGCTTCACCGACCTGCTGGCGCGCTCCGAGCGGCTGGCGCCCGACCTGCAGCGCCACGCCGAGCTGGCGCGCTCGTCGGGTTCCGCCCTGCTCACCGTGGTCAACGACATCCTCGACTTCTCGAAGGTCGAGGCCGGGGCGATCGATCTCGAGCAGCGCGCCTTCGCGCCGGCGGCGCTGGCCGACAACGGCCTGTCGATCGTGCGCGGGCTCGCCTCCGCGAAGGGTCTCACCGTGATCGGCCGGATCGACCCGGACCTGCCGCCCAGCCTCGTCGGCGACGAGGCCCGGCTGCGCCAGATCCTGCTCAACCTCCTGAACAACGCGGTGAAGTTCACCCGGCGCGGCAGCGTCACCCTCGCGGTGCGCCATGCCGGCACCACGCCCGCCGGCGAGACCATCCGTTTCAGCGTCAGCGATACCGGCATCGGCATCCCGCAGGCCAAGCAGCACCGGCTGTTCGAGCGCTTCTCGCAGGTCGACAATTCGGTGAGCCGCGATTTCGGCGGGACCGGCCTCGGCCTCGCGATCTGCCGGCGCCTCGTCGAGCTGATGCGCGGGACGATCGGCGTCGCCTCCGACGACGGCGAGGGCTCGACCTTCTGGTTCACGGTGACGCTGCCGCGCGGCGTCGACGTCGACGCACCCACCGCCGTGCCGGCCGTCGTCGCGTCGCACGCCACCGGGCACATCCTCCTGGTCGAGGACGTCGAGATCAACCAGGAGCTGGCGCGGCTGGTGCTGGAGGCCGCCGGCCACACCGTCGACGTGGTCGCCGACGGCGCCGCCGCCGTGATGGCGGTGGAGGACGGCGCGTTCGACCTCGTGCTGATGGATGTGCAGATGCCGGGCATGGACGGCATCACCGCGACGCGGATGATCCGCCGCCTGAAAGGCCCGGCGGCGAACGTGCCGGTGATCGCGATGACCGCCAACGTGCTGCCGGCCGAGGTGCGCCAGTTCCGCGAGGCCGGCATGGACGACCACGTCGGCAAGCCGTTCGACCGCGCGGTCCTCTACGCCGCCATCGCGCGCTGGCTTCCGGGCCGCGACGCCGCGCCGGTGCGGCGGGCGGTGAACGGCTGACCCGGATCGCGGCCGCGGTGCCTGCGTCGATCGCCCTGCCCTGCCGCCCGCCCTACGACTGGCCGGCGATGCGCGACTTCCTCGCCGGCCGGGCGATCCCCGGGATCGAGGCGGTGAGCCCGGATCGTTACGCGCGCACCATCGCCGTCGCAGGGCGAACCGGATCGATCGCGATCACGCCCGGCGGCGATGGGCTCGTCGCGATCGTGACGGGCGTGGCGGAGGCCGAGCTTCCCGGAATCGCGGTCCGGCTCCGGCGCCTGTTCGATTGCGACGCCGACCCGGCGGCGATCGGCGCGCATCTCGCGACCGATCCTTCGTCTCGCGCCCCTCGTCGCCTCGCGGCCCGGCTTGCGGGTGCCGGGGGCCTGGGACGGGTTCGAGCTCGGCGTCCGCGCGATCCTCGGGCAGCAGGTCTCTGTGGCGGCCGCGACCCGGCTCGCCGGGCGGCTCGTCGCCGAGCTCAGAACGCCCCTCCCGGCCCTCGCCGAACCCGGCCTAACCCATGTCTTCCCGACCGCCGAGCGGGTGGCCGCGGCGGACGTCGCGCAGATCCTGACGATGCCGCGTGCGCGCGGCGCCGCGATCCGGGCGCTCGCGGCGGCGAGCCTCGCCGAGCCCGATCCGTTCGCGCCCGACCAGGACCTCGCCACCGCCTTCGCCCGCCTGACCGCGATCCGCGGGATCGGGCCTTGGACGGCGCAGTACATCGCGATGCGGGCGTTGCGCGCGCCGGACGCGTTTCCGCCCGGGGACGTTGGCCTGCTGCGGGCCCTGGATGGCGGCGCCGGGCGCCCGAGCCCGGCGGAGCTGCTGCTGCGCGCCGAAGGCTGGCGCCCGTACCGCGCCTACGCGGCGTTGCACCTCTGGGCGGCCGATGCGGCGCGGCCGGCGGATGGAGGAGGACGCCGTGCGCGCGCAGGATGCCCGCCGGATTCGAGAGCAAGGGACGGGATGCGGCCCGTGAGCGAGCAGCGCATGACGGGGAGACCGCGCGGGCCGCATCCGGCCCCGATCATCGATGAGGCTGCGATGCCGACGACCGAGGCCACCCGTCCCGATCTCTCAGCGGATGCCATGCGGCGCGAAGCCGTGTCGGCGCGCGACGCGGCGTACGATGGCCGCTTCGTCTACTCGGTCCGCAGCACCGGCGTGTATTGCCGACCGAGCTGCCCGTCGCGCACGGCGCGTCCCGAGAACGTCGCGTTCCACGCCACCTGCGCCGAAGCCGAGGATGCGGGCTTCCGTCCGTGCAGGCGCTGCCGGCCGAACGAGGCGTCGCCCGATGCGAGGCGCGCCGCGGCGATCGCCGGCGCCTGCCGCCTGATCGACGAGGCCGAATCGCTGCCGGCGCTCGCTGTTCTCGCCCGCGCGGCCGGGATGAGCCCGTTCCACTTCCATCGGGTGTTCAAAGCGACGACCGGCGTGACGCCGAAGGCCTACGGCGAGGCCCGCCGGGCCGAACGGATGGCGAAGACCCTGCCGAGGGCCAGCAGCGTCACGCACGCGGTCTACGAGGCGGGCTACGGGGCGGCGAGCCGCTTCTACGCCGGGGCCGGCGAGCGGCTCGGCATGGCGCCCGCCGCCTACCGCAAGGGTGGGACCGGCGAGACCATCCGCTTCGCGGTCGGCCCGTGCAGCCTCGGCGCGATCCTCGTCGCGGCTACCGCCCGCGGCGTCTGCGCGATCCTGCTCGGCGACGATCCGGACGCGCTGCTGCGCGACCTGGAGGACCGCTTTCCGAACGCGGCGCTCGCAGGCGGCGACGCCGCGTTCGAGGCGCTGGTCGCGCAGGTCGTCGGCCTGGTCGAAGCGCCGGGGCGCCCGGCGGACCTCCCCCTCGACATCGGCGGCACGGCCTTCCAGCAGCGCGTCTGGGACGCCCTGCGCAGGATCCCGGCGGGGACGACCGCGAGCTACGCCGAGATCGCCCGGAGCCTCGGCACGCCGGCGGCGGTGCGGGCCGTCGCCCGCGCCTGCGGCGCCAACGCCCTCGCCGTCGCGATCCCCTGCCACCGGGTGGTGCGGACGGACGGAGCCCTGTCCGGCTACCGTTGGGGCATCGAGCGCAAGCGCGCATTGCTGACACGCGAGGGGGTGGTGCGGTGAGCGGATAAGCCTCGCGATCGCGTTCGAGCTCTTCCCTCCCCCTTTCGAGGGGAGGGTGGCCCGCGAAGCGAGTCGGGAGAGGGAGCGCCGGATTCGGAGAAGCCGCTCCCCCTCTTCCGGCGATCCAGAACCAGGCCCTCTCTACCGACCGAACCGCTCGAACTTCGGGAAGCTCCGGGTCATCAGCGTGCCCGCATCGGTGCGGTGGCCCATCCACTTCTCCAGCACGCCCGCGTTGGCGAGGCGCGGCTGGGGGGAGCCGTCGCGCCAGGGCAGGCCCTCGGCCAGGGCGAAGACGCAGGCGTCGACGAGGGTCGATTGCCGGCAGCGCTGGAGGCGCACGCCCTTGCCGCGCACGAGCTCGGTCAGCTCGGTGATCGGGAAGACCAGCAACAGCTTGTCGGAACTCGTCACCGCGACGTGGTCGCCCTCGGCCGGCACCAGCAGCACCGCCTTGGCGTCCCCGTCGAGGCCCAGGATGCCCTTGCCCTTGCGGGTGTTGGCAACCAGCCCGTCGGACGGCGCGAGGAAGCCGCGCCCGTCAGAGCCGGCGATCAGCAGGCGGGTCTCGGGGCGATAGGGCAGCGCCGCGACGATCTCGGTGCCGTCGTCGAGGTCGACCATCAGCCGGATCGGATCGCCGAAGCCGCGGCCGCCCGGCAGCTTCGAGGCGTCGAGCGTGAACACCTTGCCGTTCGAGGCCAGCACCAGGATCTTGACGGTGGTCTCGCTCGGGAAGGCGATCTTGATCTGGTCGTCGCCCTTGAAGGCGACGCCCGACAGGTCGGCGACGTGGCCCTTCAGCGCGCGGATCCAGCCCTTCTCCGAGACGATGACGGTGATCGGCTCGCGCTCGACCATCGCGGCCGTGAAATCGATGCCCGCAGTGTCGGGCGGGTTCTGCAGCGTCGTGCGGCGGCCGCCGAGCTTGGTGTCGGGCCCGAACGCCTTCTTCACCTGGCGGACCTGCTGGGTGATCGCCTTCCACTGCGCGGCATCCGAGCCGAGCAGCGCCTCGAGCCCGTCCTTCTCGCGCGTCAGGGTCTCCAGCTCGCGCTTCAGCTCCATCTCCTCGAGCTTGCGCAGGGAGCGCAGCCGCGTGTCGAGGATCGCGTTGGCCTGGACCTCGGTCAGCCCGAAATGCGCCATCAGCGCCGGCTTCGGCTCGTCCTCCTCGCGGATGATGCGGATCACCGCGTCGAGGTCGAGGTAGACGATGAGCAGGCCGTTCAAGATCTCGAGCCGGCGCTCGATCTGCCCGAGCCGGTTGCGCGAGCGCCGCTGCAGCACGACGCGGCGATGGTCGAGCCATTCGCGCAAAGCCTCGGCGAGCCCGATGACGCGGGGCACGAGGCCGCCGACCAGCACGTTCATGTTGAGCGGGATCCGGGCTTCCAGCTCGGTCAGCCGGAACAGCGATTCCATCAGGATCACCGGGTCGACGCTGCGCGAGCGCGGCTCCAGCACGACGCGCACGTCCTCGGCCGATTCGTCGCGCACGTCGGCGAGCAGCGGCAGCTTCCTCTCCTGCAGCAGCTCGGCGAGCTTCTCGATCAGCCGCGCCTTCGGGATGCCGTAGGGGATCTCGGTGACCACGATGTTCCAGGTGCCGCGGCCGAGGTCCTCCTTGGTCCAGCGGGCGCGCACGCGAAAGGCGCCGCGGCCGGTGCGGTAGGCTTCGGCGATCGATTCGGCCGAGTCGATCAGGATGCCGCCGGTGGGGAAGTCCGGCCCCTGCACGAAGCTGACGAGCTGCGCCGAGGTCGCCTGCGGGTTGGCGATCAGGTAGAGCGCCGCGTCGCAGAGCTCGGCCGCGTTGTGCGGCGGGATCGAGGTCGCCATGCCGACCGCGATGCCCTGGCTGCCGTTGGCGAGGAGGTTCGGAAACGCCGCCGGCAGGACGGAGGGCTCGTCCTTCTCGCCGTTGTAGGACGGGCGGAAGTCGACCGTGTCCTCGTCGAACCCGTCGAGGATCAGCCGCGCGACCTCGGTGAGCCGCGCCTCGGTGTAGCGGTAGGCGGCCGGGCCGTCGCCGTCGATGTTGCCGAAGTTGCCCTGGCCGTCGACCAGCGGATAGCGCTGCGCGAAGTCCTGGCTCAGCCGAACCAGCGCGTCGTAGATCGCCTGATCGCCGTGCGGGTGGAAGTCGCCCATCACGTCGCCGACGATCTTGGCGCACTTCTTGTGCGCGGTGTTCGGATCGAGCCGAAGCAGCCGCATGCCGTAGAGGATGCGGCGGTGCACCGGCTTGAGCCCGTCGCGGGCATCGGGCAGCGCCCGGTGCATGATCGTGGACAGCGCATAGGCGAGGTAGCGCTCTTCCAGCGCGGACTTCAGCTCGACGCTCTCGATGCCGTCCCCGGTCGGCGGCTCGAAGGGCTGGCCCATCACGGCTCCGTTCTCAGATGTTTCATGTGGAACATAACACGAACATCACGGCGCGGCATCCAGGCCGGCCGCGACGAATCGTGAGCGTTCCTCGGGGACGGGCAGCGCCCGCGGACCCCAGATGTGCTGGGTGAGGAAGTAGCCGGTCAAGGTAAACCCATTCCGCACGTCGTCCGGGCCCTCCAACCGCCCGCCGTCGCGCAGGAAGGCCGGCAGCGCCAGCAGGCGGTCGCGGTAGGGCTCCCCGGCCGAGGCGCTGACCGCGCGCCCGCTCTTCGGCGAGACGTAGATCAGGGCGTCGTTCCCGCCGGTGGCGGCGCAGGCGCCGAGATCGAGGCCGAAGCCGAGCTCGGCCAGGATCGCCAACTCGAACCGCACCATCAGCACCGGGGCGATCGTGCGGTCGTGCAGGTGGCCGATCAGGACCCGGGCCGCTTCGAACATCTCCGGATGCGGATCGCGCTCGGGCAGCAGGCGCAGGAGGGCGGCGAGGTGGCCGACGCCGTAGAGCGCCAGGCCGGAGCCGATCAGCCGCGACAGGGCCGATTCGAGCGGCTCGACCGCGAAGGCGCCGAGGCCGTCGTCAAGCCGCGCGCGCCAGGTCGCGCGGACCAGGTTCCCGGGCTGCAGCACCGGCTGCAGCCGGCGCGAACGGCCGCCATGGACGAGGCCGAGATGACGCCCGTGCGCGTGGGTCATCGCCTCGAGGACGACGCCGGTCTCGCCCTGCCTGCGCACGCCGAGCACGAGCGCGTCATCGGTCCACTGCATCCGCCGTACATAGGCGTTTTTGGTGTGCGGCGTGAGGGTGCGTGTTTCCTAGGACTGAAAGCCGCGGTAGCTTCGGGCATTGGGAGAGGTTGCGGGGATTGGATGCTGGTGCGGAATTCGATCTCGGGACCCGCTGCGCGTCCCACGCGGCTGGCATTTCGACGGTCCGCGCCCATCCTCGCCATCACCGTGATCCTCACCGGTTGCATGGGGCGCGGCGAGGCGCCCTCCCCCGCCGCACCGGCGTCGTCAAAACCCGTCCGCGAGCGCATCGCCGCCCTCGCCCTGCGGCAGGTCGCGTTCGGGTCGATCTCGCTGCTGCCGGTGCGGTTCGAATCGAGCCGGATCGCCGGGCCGTTCGAGGATGGCGGGCGCACGCTCTACTGCGTCTCGAGCCACATGAAGGGTCGCACCTTCGGCAAGGGCGAGCGACCCAAGGTCGTGATCCGCGAGGACAAGGCGGCGAACGCGCTCACGGCGATCGACGACGACGAGGTCTGCCAGGGCCACCGCACCGAGCCGTTCCCGGAGCTGGAGACCCTGGGCAATGCGAAGGCCGGCACCATCGAGGGCTGATCCGGGTTGTTCCGGCCCCGTCCTTGCTCCCCCGGACCGATGCGAAACACGCCGCTCGCCCTCTCCCTCGACCTGATCGCCCGCGCCCACGCGGTTCCCGTCGCCGACGACGAGAGCGCGCTGCAGGTGATGACCGACGAGGAGCTGAAGCCCGGCCTCGACGCGATCATCGAGCAGCGCGGCGGCGCCGGCGACCTCTGGGTGTTCGCCTACGGCTCGCTGATGTGGCGGCCGGAATTCGCCTTCGCCGAGAGCCGGATCGGCACGGTGCGCGGCTTCCACCGGCGCTTCTGCCTGCTGCAACGGCGCTTTCGCGGGACGCCGGAGCGGCCCGGCTTCGTGCTCGCGCTGGACCGCGGCGGCTCGTGCCGGGGCGTCGCGTTCCGCTTGGCCGGAACCAACCTGCGCGAGACGCTGATGCCGGTCTGGCGCCGCGAGATGCGCGGGCGCGGCTACGTCGCACGCTGGCTGCCGGTGGCGACGGAGGCCGGCACGGTCTCGGCGCTGACCTTTCTCGTGAACCGCGCGAGCGACCGCTATTCCGGTCGCCTGACGGAGGCCGAGATCGCCGACCGGATCGCGGTTGCGTGCGGGCATCTCGGGCCGAGCGCCGAGTACCTGTTCCGCACGGTAGAGGCCTGCGAGGCGCTCGGCATCCGCGACCGGCACCTCTGGAACCTACAGGCCCTGGTCGCCGCCCGCCTGGATCTCGGCCATCCAATCTCGGGCGGCGCACCGGGATAGACTCGCGGCGGCGAGAGCGGACGCCTCCATCAATGCGGCCTCAGACCCAGGCGCGCTTCAGCGCCGTCACGACGCGGCCGCCGCCATGCTCCGCATCCGGGTTGCGCAACTCGCGCAAGCCCGGCGCCCGGCCCGTCGTCAGGTAGACGACCACCGTCAGCGCCAGCACCACCTTCGTCCGCATCGACCCCGTCCCGCTTGGTTAAGCGAGGCTGTGTAGGATCGGTCGGTTTTGAGGAGGTTGCGTCGGCGCACATCGACCGGACCGAATGCCCGTTTCCCTCGGCATGGTAAAGAGGACGTTACGAGGCCCCTATCGAATCATCTTCGTGCAGTTGTATTGCGATCACGTTGCTGCAATGGCAGGTATACTGTTTATAAATTTTAAATCAGGATTTATATTCAGTCGCATGAGATGAACGTCTTTCATGGAGTGATCCAGTCGATGCTTACGAGATCGATCCGGTCGGCCTTGGTCGTGTTGCTCACGTCCGTTGCAAGCGCTTCGGCGTGCGATGTCCCGATACCGACGCGCGGTTCTTTCGTTGAATGGCCGACCCGATTTCTCGTTGGCAAGGTGGAGGTACTTCAGGTCCGGACGATATCCATCATGGAACGGTATGCGCGGGTTCGTCTCATCGAACCGGTCAGAGGCGAACTCCCGCGGGAATTCGGTGTTCTTTATGATGTCACGAGTTGCGGTGGGTATTTCACAAAAGGTGAAATCAAAATCGCTGGCTTCATCCTTCTTCCACCGGAGGAGCAGACGAAACACTATCGCTACATGACGAATTCGCTAGTCGGAAGCTGGACGCAAGCGATATTTATCGACCGCGGAGCTCATCTAATTGAATAAACCATTTCTTGTTTGCTCAAAGATGCAAAGTGATCGTCTCAAGGCTCTCCTTGCGAGGTCCTGATACGAATTTTCTGGGATCCAGATTCTATAGGTGCTCGCCACACTGGGCCGGTGGCGGGCTCAGGCTCCTCACGATCAGTTCACCTCCACCTGGATCACGCCCGGCACGGCGCGCAGCATCCCGGCGATCTGCGGGGTGGCTTGGTACTTGTCGCGCAGCTTGATCTCGACCTCGCGCTCGCCGCCGTCCAGCAGCAGGATCAACGAGACCTCGCCCTCGCCGCGCATGGCGAGGCGCTGCTGCACGGCGCCGATCGGGCCCTCGTCGCGCAGGTAGATCCGCATGCCCTTCTGGTAACGCGCCACCGCCGCGTCGAGCGGCTCGGCGGCGAGGATCCGGGCGCGCACGTCCTCGCCCTCGAGGTTGGCCTGGAGCTGGAGAACCAGCGGCTGGCCGGGTTCCAGGATCTCGCGGTAATGCCCGAGGCCTTCGGAGAAGATGATCGCCTCGAAATGCCCGGTCTGGTCCGAGAGCGTGACGATGCCGAGCTTGTTGCCGGTCTTGGTGCGGCGCTCGGAACGGTCGAGCACCGAGGCCGCGACCTTGCCGACGTTCGAGGTGCCGGCGCGAACCGAGCGGCAGAACTCGGCCCAGCTCTGCACCCGGAGCTTGCCCAGCAGGTCCTGATACTCGTCGAGCGGGTGCCCCGAGACGAAGAAGCCGATCGCGTCGTACTCGCGCTTGAGCTTCTCGGCCATCGGCCAGCCCTCGTAGGCCGGGATGCGCAAGCTCACGTCGGTGGAGGTGACGCCGCCGAACATGTCGGCGATGCCGGCGCTCTCGGCTTCGGCCGCGCCCTGCGCCAGCTTCATCATCGGCTCGACCGCGGCGCAGGCCTTGGCGCGGTCCGGCTCGATGTCGTCCATCGCGCCGGCGGCGACCAGGCTCTCGAGCGTGCGCTTGTTGACGTGGCGCGGGTTGAGCCGGCGGGCGAGGCAGGCGAGATCCTTGAACGGGCGCTCGCCGCGCGCCTCGACGATCGACTTCACCGCCTCGCGCCCGACGCCCTTGATCGCGGCGAGCGCGTAGCGGATGCGCCCGACGCCATTATCGTCGACATGGACCTCGAAGGTGACGCCGGAGGTGTTGATCGAGGGCGGTTCGACGACGATCTTGAGCCGCTGCGCGTCCTGCCGGAATTCGGCGAGCTTGTCGGTGTTGTCCATGTCGAGGTTCATCGCGGCGGCGAGGAACTCGACCGGATGGTTCGCCTTCAGGTAGGCGGTCTGGTAGGTCAGCAGGGCGTAGGCCGCCGCGTGGCTCTTGTTGAAGCCGTAATCAGCGAACTTGGCCAACAGGTCGAAGATCTCGTTGGCCTTCGGCTTGGTCAGCCCGCGCTCGACGCAGCCCTTCACGAAGCGGTCGCGCTGGGCGTCCATCTCGGCGCGGATCTTCTTGCCCATGGCGCGCCGGAGCATGTCGGCCTCGCCGAGCGAGTAGCCGGCCAGGAGCTTGGCGATCTCCATCACCTGCTCCTGGTAGACGATGATGCCAAAGGTCTCCTTCAGCGCCGGCTCCAGCTTGGGATGCGGGTACCACGCCGCCTCGTTGCCGGCGTCGCGACCGAGCTTGCGCTCGCAATAGACCGGGATGTTGGCCATCGGGCCCGGCCGGTAGAGGGCGACGAGCGCGATGATGTCCTCGAAGCGGTCGGCCTGCATCTCGCAGAGCGCCTTGCGCATGCCGGCAGATTCCACCTGGAACACGCCGACCGTCTCGCCCCGGCCCATCGGCTGGTAGGTCTCGGGCTGATCGAGCGGCAGCGCCGCGAGGTCGATCTCGATGCCGCGCTGCTTGAGCAGGTCCGTGCAGCACCTCAGCATCGTCAGCGTCTTGAGGCCGAGGAAGTCGAACTTCACCAGGCCGGCGGCCTCGACCCACTTCATGTTGAACTGGGTCACCCGCATCCCAGTCTTCGGGTCGCGGTAGAGCGGCACCAGCTGCTCCAGCGGCCGGTCGCCGATGACCACGCCGGCCGCGTGGGTCGAGGCGTGCCGGTGCAGGCCCTCGAGCTTCTTGGCGATCTCCATGAGGCGAGCCACGATCGGCTCCTCCTCGATCGCCTGCTGCAGCTTCGGCTCGCCCTCGATCGCTTGGACCAGGGTCACGGGATTGGCCGGGTTCTGCGGCACCAGCTTGGTCAGCTTGTCGACCTGCCCGTAGGGCATCTCGAGCACGCGGCCGACGTCGCGCAGCACCCCGCGCGCCTGCAGCGTGCCGAAGGTGATGATCTGCGCCACCTGCTCTTGGCCGTAGCGCTCCTGCACGTACTGGATCACGCGCTCGCGCCCCTCGACGCAGAAGTCGATGTCGAAGTCCGGCATCGAGACGCGCTCGGGGTTGAGGAAGCGCTCGAACAGCAGGCCGAAGCGCAGCGGGTCGAGGTCGGTGATCAGCAGCGCGTAGGCGACAAGCGAGCCCGCGCCCGAGCCGCGGCCCGGGCCGACGGGGATGTCGTGGTCCTTGGCCCACTTGATGAAGTCGGAGACGATCAGGAAGTAGCCCGGGAACTTCATCCCGACGATCACGTCGAGCTCGAAGGCCAGGCGGTCGCGGTAGGCCTGCTCGGTGAAGCCCTCGCACGGCCCGTGCTGCCTCAGGCGCAGGGCGAGGCCGGCCTCGGCCTGGCGGCGCAGCTCGGTCGGCTCGTCGGCGGCGACCTCCACCGGCACCGAGGGCGCTGCGTCGGCGAGCGCGTCCTGCATCGGCGCGGTCCCGCCCGCCGCCACCCGCGAAAAGTTCGGCAGGATCGGCTTGCGGGTGCGGACGCGGACCGCGCAGCGCATCGCGATCTCGACCGTCGCCTGCAGGGCGTCCGGCAGGTCGGCGAACAGCTCGGCCATCTCGGCCCGGGTCTTGAAGCCGTGGCGCGCGGTGAGCTTGCGGCGGCGGTCGTCGGAGACGACGCGCCCGTCGGCGATCGCGAGCAGCGCGTCGTGGGCGTCGTAATCGCCCGCCTTGCCGAAGAACGGCTCGTTGGCGGCGGCGATCGACAGGCCGTCGCGGTCGGCCATGCGCAGCAGCTCGGCCTCGATCCGGCCCTCGTCGTCGAGGCCGTGGCGCTGGAGCTCGACGTAGAGCCGGCTCTCGCCGAAGGTGGTGCGCAGGGCGGCGAGCCGCGCCTCGGCGAGGTCTGGGCGGCCGGCGCGCAGCGCCGCGTCGAGCGGGCCGGTGAAGCCGCCGGTGAGCGCGATCAGGCCCGCCGACGATTCGGCGAGCGCCGCGGCGCTCACGCAGGGCGCCTCGCCGAGCCCGGTGTCGAAGTAGGCGCGGCTCGCCAGCCGCAGCAGGTTGCCGTAGCCGGTCTCGTCCTGCGCCAGCACGACGAGGCTGCCGGCGGGCCGCGCCACCCGTGCCATCGGGTCGACGGCCTCGAACGCCACCGAGAGCTGCATCCCGGCGATCGGCTGGATGCCGCTGCCGGCGGCCTTCTCGGAAAACTCGAGCGCGCCGAACAGATTGTTGGTGTCGGTCAGCGCCAGCGCCGGCTGGTGGTCGGCCAGAGCCGACTTGACGATGTCGCCCACCTTGAGGGCGCCCTCGAGCAGGGAATAGGACGAGTGGACGTGGAGGTGGACGAATCCGACCTCCTTGAGCTGGCGCGCCATGACGGTCCTTGTGCGGGTGCCCCAGAGATCCGTCCTTCGGCCGCAGGAGTCGATGGCCGGCAGGCCGCGATTGCCGATATCCACCGCCGATGTGGCGTTTCGGACGCGCGGCCTGCGACCGATTATCCTGTGCACGGGCAGTCCGGCCGCCCGCGCCGAAGGCATCCCTCAACGGATCGGGGCCAAGGCTACCGCCCAACCCGCCACCGCGACCGCGAGCAGCCCGAAGGCCATGAACTCCGCGACGCCGACCAGAACCATCCGCTTGAGCATGTCGGGCACTCCGTTTCGATGACCCTACTTTGTTCCTGTTTTGTTCCATGTAAAGCGCGAGCGTCGGCGACCTGGCGATAGGGTTGACGAAACGTGAAGCCCGAAGCGCTTCATCGCGGCCGGACCCCTCGGGCGGGATCGCCGACCTCGGGCATGGTCCTGCGAACGCCGGGCGGGGGATGGCGTCCGTCGCCCCGCTCCGCCCGCGGCGCCCTACAGGTAAAGGAGGCAGGCGAGCAGGAAGACGCTCTCGACGAGGAGCACCAGGAAGACGATCGTCGTCACGGCGGGATCCCGACCGACGAGGGAGCGCGCTGTGATCGGCTCGGACACGACGGGCACTCCGCTTTCTGGGGGCGCGGCGGCTCCTCGCGGCATGGAAGCCTGACGCGCGGCCGCGACGAAGAGCACCTTCGCCGGGAGGTCGGGGGACGTTGACCGGCGAAGGTGCCGCCGGAGGAGAAACGCTGTCCCGGCCCGCCGTGAATGCCATCGATCGGACGGGCGAGCCTTAACGCACGTTAAGTCTTCTATAGATTTTCCAAGCGTCGATCTGCAACAGTTCCGGCGTCACAGCGAGCGAATGCTTGCCTCTGTACCAAACGGAGCCTTCGTTCGACAGCACGGAGCGGCCGCGCCGTCGAAGCGCCGATCGCCGTGGAACGTCGGTTCAAGGTTTCGGTACGCCGGGCGGTCGGAGACGGGGGCGCCGATCTGTCAGGGCCGGCCGGGTTGGGGCTTGTGGCCCGATTCGAAGCGGGAGTACGCTCGGACCGCCCAGCCACGCAACGACGTCGGCGGGCTTAGGGAGTGGAACATTGGATTTTTCCCCGTCCTCGACGCAGGAGCTCTGGCTCAAGCGCGTGCGCGACTTCATGGCCGCCGAGGTCTATCCGGCGCTCGACGCCGTGAAGGCCGAGACGGCACAATCCGTGCCCGACCGCTGGGCGCCCTCCGCGGCGATCGAGGGCCTGAAGGCGAAGGCGCGCGCCGCGGGCCTGTGGAACTTGTTCCTGCCGCCCTCGCCCGAGCACGACACCGATGCGTTCCACGGCGCCGGGCTGACGAATCTCGACTACGCGCGCTGCGCCGAGGAGATGGGCCGGGTGGCCTGGGCCTCGGAAGTGTTCAACTGCTCGGCCCCAGACACCGGCAACATGGAGGTGCTGCACCGCTACGGCAGCCCGATGCACAAGGAGCGCTGGCTCAAGCCGCTGATGGCGGGCGAGATCCGCTCCGCCTTCCTGATGACCGAGCCCGAGGTCGCCTCGTCGGACGCGACCAACATCGCGACCTCGATCCGCCGCGACGGCGACCATTACGTGATCAACGGCCGCAAGTGGTGGTCGACCGGCGTCGGCGACCGGCGCTGCAAGATCGCGATCGTGATGGGCAAGACCGATCCGGACGCTGAGCGCCACAAGCAGCAATCGCAGATCTTCGTGCCGCTCGATGCGCCCGGCGTCGAGATCAAGCGCCTGCTCTCGGTGTTCGGCTACGACGAGGCCCCGCACGGCCACGCCGAGGTCACCTTACGCGACGTGCGCGTGCCGGCCGAGAACCTGATCCTCGGCGAGGGCCGCGGCTTCGAGATCGCGCAGGGGCGCCTCGGGCCGGGCCGAATCCACCACTGCATGCGCACCATCGGCGCGGCCGAGGCCGCCCTCGAGGCGATGGTGTGGCGCCTGCTCGCGCGCACCGCCTTCGGCAAGCGGCTGGCCGACCAGTCGGTGTGGGAGCAGCGCGTCGCCGAGGCCCGCATCGACATCGAGATGACGCGCCTGCTCTGCCTGAAGGCGGCGGACATGATGGACAAGGTCGGCGCCAAGGCGGCCAAGCTCGAGATCGCGATGATCAAGGTCGCCGCCCCGCGCATCGCGCTGAAGGTGCTCGACGACGCGATCCAGGCCCATGGCGGCGCCGGCGTCTCCGACGACTTCGACCTCGCCCGCACCTACGCCCACATCCGCACCCTGCGGCTCGCCGACGGGCCGGACGAGGTCCACAACCGCTCGATCGCCCGCCTCGAATTCGCCCGCCACAGCAAAGCGGGTCCCGCCGCGTGAGCGGGACGGGGGATTCCGCCTTCGCCGGCACCAAGCCGGTCGACCCGCGCCACCGGATCGACGAGGGAGCCCTGTCGGCCTGGATGGCGGAGCACGTCGCCGGGTTCGACGGCCCGCTGACGCTGCGCCAGTTCAAGGGCGGCCAGTCGAACCCGACCTACCGGGTCGAGACCCCGGGGGGCGCCTACGTGCTGCGGCGCAAGCCCTTCGGCCCGCTGCTGCCCTCGGCCCACGCGGTCGAGCGTGAGTACCGCCTGATCCGCGCACTGCACGGTACCGGCTTCCCGGTGCCGCGGGCGGACGCCCTGTGCGAGGATGCCGGCGTCATCGGCGCGGCCTTCTACGTGATGGAGGCGGTCGAGGGTGCCGTGCACTGGAATGCGGCCCTGCCCGAGCTGCCGCCGGCCGAGCGGCGCGACGTCTACGCGGGCATGATCACGACCCTCGCCCGCCTGCACCGGGCCGACCCCACCGCGATCGGGCTCGGCGATTACGGCCGGCCGGGCAACTACTTCGCCCGCCAGGTCGACCGTTGGACCAAGCAGTACCGCGCCGCCGAAGGCGACCGGCTCGAGGCGGCCGAGCGGCTGATCGCCTGGCTGCCGCGGACCGTGCCGGAGCAGGACCGGGTCTCGATCGTCCACGGCGACTTCCGCCTCGACAACATGATCTTCGCCCATGGCCGGGTCGCCGCGGTGCTGGACTGGGAGCTGTCGACGCTGGGCGATCCGCTCGCCGACTTCAGCTACCTTCTGATGCACTGGGTGCTGCCGGCGGACGGCCGCAGCGCGCTCGGCGGGCTCGATCTCCCCGCGCTCGGCATCCCGACGCAGGACGAGGCGGTGGCGCTCTACTGCCGCGAGACCGGTCGCGACGGCCTGCCCGACCTGAACTGGTACTTCGCCTACAACCTGTTCCGCCTCGTCGGCATCCTCCAGGGCATCGCCGGCCGGATGAAGGCCGGCACCGCCGCGAGCGAGCACGCCGCCGACATGGCCGCCCGCGTGCCGAAGCTCGCCGACGCGGCCTGGTCGTTCGCCGTGAAAGCCGGGGCCTGACCGCGATGGCGCGCGTCGTCGTGGTGACGGGCGCAGCCCATGGCATCGGCCGGGCGTTGTGCGAGCGCTTCGCCGCCGACGGCGCCACGGTGATCGCCGCCGACGTCGACGCGGCCGGCGCCGCCGAGACCGCGGCGCGCATCGGCGGCGTCGCCGCGACCTGCGACGTCGGCGCAGCCGAGAGCGTTGCCGACCTCGTCGCGCGGACGATCCGGGAGCACGGGCCGGTCGACGTCTATTGCTCGAATGCCGGCATCCTGCTGCGCGACCCCGATCCCGAGAATGCGGCCTCCGCGCCCGATGCCGATTGGGCGCGCGCCTGGGCGGTCAACGTGATGGCCCACGTCCACGCGGCGCGCGCGCTGCTGCCGGATTGGATCGCCCGACGCGCGGGGACCTTCCTCGCCACGGTCTCGGCGGCCGGCCTGCTCAGCCAGATCGGCAGCGCGACCTATTCCACCACCAAGCACGCCGCCCTCGGCTTCTGCGAGCACCTCGCGATCACCCATCGCGACCATGGCATCCGCGTCGCCGCGCTCTGCCCGCAGGGGGTCGACACCGCGCTGGTGCGCGGCGCCTCGGCGCGCGAGCCGGCGCTCCTCGACGGGCTGCTCAGCCCCGAAGCGGTGGCGGAGGCGGCGTTCGCCGGCCTCGCCGAGGGCCGCTTCCTGATCCTGCCGCACCCGCAGGTCGCCGGTTACGTGCGCCGCAAGGCCGACGACCACGACCGCTGGATCGGCGGCATGGCCAAGCTCAGACGCGCGAGAGGATGATCCGATGTCGCTGTTCGATCTCACCGGCAAGGTCGCCGTCATCACCGGCTCGTCCCGCGGGATCGGGCGCGCCATCGCGCTCCGCATGGCCGAGCAGGGCGCGCGGGTGGTGGTGTCGTCGCGCAAGCGCGAGGCCTGCGACGTGGTCGTCGCCGAGATCGAGGCGGCGCACGGCGCCGGCCGCGCCATCGCGGTGCCGGCCAGCATCTCGGTGAAGGAGGACCTCGTCCGTTTGATCGGCGAGACCAACGACCGTTTCGGCGCGGTCGACACGCTGGTCTGCAACGCCGCGAGCAACCCGTATTACGGGCCGCTGGCCGACATCAAGGACGAGCAGTTCACCAAGATCCTGTCGAACAACATCGTCTCGAACCACTGGCTGATCCAGCTGGTGGCGCCGGCGATGATCGCCCGGCGCGACGGCGCGATCGTCATCGTCTCCTCGATCGGCGGCCTCAAGGGCTCGCCGGTGATCGGCGCCTACAACGTCTCGAAGGCGGCCGACATGCAGCTCGCGCGGAACTACGCGGTCGAGTACGGCCCGCACAACGTCCGGGTGAACTGCATCTGCCCCGGCCTCGTCCGCACCGACTTCGCCCGCGCCCTGTGGGAGGATCCGAAGGTCCTGGAATCCGCGACCTCGCTCGCGCCTTTGCGCCGCATCGGCGAGCCCGACGAGATCGCCGGTGCGGCGATCTTCCTCGCCTCCGCCGCGGGGCGGTTCACGACGGGCCAGGCCATCGTGGTGGACGGCGGCGTGACGATCGCCAGCGGGGCGATCGGGTAGACGCCGCGCATTGCCCTCCCCCCTCTGCGGGGGGAGGGAGACGCGGGTTCTACGCCATATTCCGTGCCGCTCTATCGTACCCGGCGAAGCTCCCGCCCTCGGCGACCAGCTTCTCCAACAGGGAAGAGGGCGCGAATTCCGGCCCGTGCTCCGCCTCGAAGGCCTTCATCCGGTCGAGGATCTTGCCGAGGCCGATGCCGTCGGCCCAGTGCATCGGGCCGCCGGTGTAGACCGGCCAGCCGTAGCCGTTGATCCAAACCGTATCGATGTCGGAGGCGCGCAAAGCCTTGCCCTCCTCGAGGATCTTCGCGCCCTCGTTCACCATCGGATAGAGGCAGCGCTCCAGGATCTCCTGGTCGGTGACGGTGCGGCGGGCGATGCCCTTGCGCTCGGAGACGTCACGGATCACCGCCTCGACCGCATCCGAGGGCGAGGGCTTCCGGTTCTCGTCGTAATCGTAGAAGCCGCGGCCGGTCTTCTGCCCCCGGCGGTCCTGCTCGCACAGGATGTCGCGCACGCTCTCGCCCTTCGAGGTCTCCGCCGACCAGCCGATGTCGAGGCCGGCCAGATCGCTCATCGCGAACGGCCCCATCGGCAGGCCGACGCCCTCCACCACCCGGTCGACGTCCTGCGGCAGGGCGCCTTCGAGGATCAGCTTGTTCGCCTCGCGCTGGCGCTGCTCCAGCATGCGGTTGCCGACGAAGCCGTGGCAGACGCCGACCAGCACCGCGACCTTGCCGATGCGGCGCCCGAGCGCCATCGCCGTGGCGATCACGTCCGGGGCGGTCTCGGCGCCACGCACCACCTCGAGCAGGCGCATGACGTTGGCCGGCGAGAAGAAGTGCATCCCGATCACGTCCTGCGGGCGCCGGGTCATGCCGGCGATCACGTCGATGTCGAGGTAGGAGGTGTTGGAGGCGAGGATCGCGCCGGGCTTGGCGATGGCGTCGAGCGTCCGGAAGATCGTGCGCTTGAGGTCCATGTCCTCGAACGCCGCCTCGATGATCAGGTCGCAGCCGGCCAAGTCCGCGAAGTCGAGGCTGTCGGTCAGTAGCGCCATGCGGGTCTCGACGTCGGCGGCGGTGATGCGGCCCTTCTTCGCCGAGCCGTCGTAGTTCCGGCGGATCGTCTTCAGCCCACGCTCCAACGCCTCGGCCTTGGCCTCGACGATCGTCACCGGGATGCCGGCGTTGAGGAAGTTCATGCTGATGCCGCCGCCCATGGTGCCGGCGCCGATGATGCCGACGCGGGCGACCGGGCGGGTCGGGACGTCCTTGCCGAGGCCCGGGATCTTGGCGGCTTCGCGCTCGGCGAAGAAGACGTGGCGCTGGGCGATCGACTGGGCGCCGTGCATCAGCCGCTCGAAGGTCTCGCGCTCGAAGACGATGCCCTCCGCGAACGGCCTGTTGCAGGCCGCCTCGACGCAGCGGATGCAGGCCTCGGGCGCCTCGAAGCCGCGGAACTTCTTGGCGTTCGCCTTGCGGAAGGCGTCGAACAGGGCGGGGTCGTCGCGCCCTTCCGCGATGCGGTCGTCGCGGTCGCGGATGCGGGGCGAGGCCTGTCCCTCGGCGAGGATGCGCTCGGCGAAGGCGGTCGCGTCGGCGACCAGCGTGTCCGCGCCGGTCAGCGCATCGAGCAAGCCCATCGCGTGCGCGGCCTTCGCGCCGACGGGCTGGCCCGAGGTGATGATCTCCAGGGCCTTCTGCGGGCCGACCACGCGGGGCAGGCGCTGCGTGCCGCCGGCGCCGGGGACGAGGCCGAGCTTCACCTCCGGCAGGCCGAGCTTCGCCGAGGGCGTCGCCACGCGGTGGTGGCAGGCCAGCGCCAGCTCGAGCCCGCCGCCGAGCGCCTGCCCGTGGATCGCCGCGACCACCGGCTTGAATGAGGTCTCGACGATGTCGAGCAGCTCGCCGAGCCCCATGCCGCGGGGCGGCTTGCCGAACTCGGTGATGTCGGCGCCGCCGGAGAACAGCTTGCCCGAGCCGGTGAGCACGATCGCCCCGACCTCCGCATCCGCCCCGGCTTCCGCGATCCGGTCGCGCAGGCCCTCGCGGACGGCCGCGCCGAGCGCGTTCACCGGCGGCGAGGCGAGCGTGATGACGGCGACGCGGCCGTCGCGGCGGAGGGTGGTCGGGGTGTCGGTCATGCTGGCTTCCTCATCGTGCGCCGCGTCCGGCTGGGTCCGGGCGTCGGCGGTTTTCGAGATCGGGGTTCGGTCGCACGGGCCGGCGTCAGCCCGCGACGATGCCGCGCGTCCGCAGGTCGGCGATATGCTCCGAATCGAGGCCGAGTTCCGCGAGCAGCGCGCGCGTGTGCTCGCCGAGGCCCGGCGGCGGCCGGCGCACCGGGGGACGGGCTCCGTCGAGGCGGTAGGGCGGCGCGAGGACGGGCGATCGTCCCGCATGCAGCATGTGCGCTTCGGCCGTCCGATCGGAACGGAACGCCTCGTACAGGCCGGCGACCTCGCCGCAGGGAATGCCCACGTCCCGGAGCGCCGCGATCAGCGTCGCCCGCGGGATGCGCGCGAGCTCGCGGTCGATCTCGGGCGCGAGCCGGTCGCGGTGGCGCGAGCGGCCGAGGTTGGTCGCGTAGTCCGGATCGGCCGCGAGGTCCTCCCGGCCGATCACCGTGCAGAAGCGGCGGTACTGTCCGTTGTTGCCGACGGTGATGACCAGGGGGCCGTCGGCCGCCTCGAACACGCCGTAGGGCACGATCGCCGGGTGCGCGTTGCCGACCCGCTCGGGATCGCGCCCGAGCGCGAGCGCCGCGAGGCCGACATAGGAGGTCAGGCTGAGGCCGGAATCGTAGAGCGCCATCTCGACGTGGCGGCCGCGCCCGGTGCGGTGGCGCTGAAGGAGCGCCGCGAGCACCGCCTGGGCCGCATACTGGCCGGTGAACAGATCGACGGCCGCGACGCCGAACTTCAGCGGAGGCTCGTCCGGGCGGCCGTTCAGCGCCATGAGGCCCGCCTCGCCCTGCACCACGAGGTCGTAGCCCGGGCGTTCCGCCTCCGGCCCGTCGCCGACGTAGCCGGCGACCGAGCAGTAGATCAGCCCCGGGTTCTCCGCCGACAGGCGGTCGTAGCCGAGCCCGAGCCTGTCGGCGCCGCCCCGCTTGAAGTTCTGGATCAGCACGTCGCAGCCGGCCGCGATCCTTCGTGCCAGCGCCGCACCCTCCTCGGACGCCAGGTCGAGGCCGAGCGAGCGCTTGTTGCGGTTCACGCTGTCGAAATACGTCGTGTTGCCGGGGCTCGTGGCGACGCCCCAGTCGCGGGTGTCGTCGCCGCGGGTCGGATGCTCGACCTTGATCACGTCGGCGCCGAGATCGCCCAGCACCTGCCCGCACCAGGGCCCGGCGAGCACCCGCGACAGGTCGAGGACGCGGATGCCCGCCAGCGGCAGGTCCGGTTCCGTCGTCCGCTCCATCGGCTCCTCCTGGCCCCGTGTCCGGCAAGTCTGCGGCGCCGCTCGACAGCGGCCCGCCCGTTCAAGTTTCGAAAAACCGGTATGTTCGGTTGACAGCGCCCGGCATCGGCATAGATCGAATTTCGCAATCATGGAACAGCGGCCCGCACGAGGCCGCGTCTGGGAGGTTGGCGTGTCGCATCAGGCGATCCGGGAGACCGAGCCGACGGCGGAGCCGCGGGCACAGGCCTGGGCGCGCCATTTCCCGAATGCCTGCGACTGGGACGGCCCGGTCGAGATCGGCACCATCCCGGACCTGCTGGCGGCGGGCGTCGCCGCGGCGAAGGGCCCGGCCTTCGATTTCCGCGGACGCGCGATCGGCTTTCCCGAATTCGCCGACCACGTCGAGGCGGTCGCCGCCGGCCTGATCGATCGCGGGCTGACGCCCGACGCCACGATCGGCCTCCACCTGCCGAACACCCCGTTCCACCCGGTCGCCTTCTTCGCGGCGGCTCGGGCCGGCCTGCGGGTGGTGCACCTGTCCGGTCTCGATGCGCCGCGCGAGCTCGCGCACAAGCTCGGCACCACCCGCGCGCGCGTCCTCGTCACCACCAACCTCCCGGGCTTCCTGCCGGTGGCGCTGAAGCTCCTCGACGAGGGCGCCGTCGACACCCTGCTCGTCGGCGACGACGCGGAATGGGGCGCCTCGACGGTGTCCGAGCCGCTGCCGATCCCCGAGCGCCCGGGCGTCGTGACCCTGTCGGCCCTGCGCCGGGCTCCGCGTCCGGCGGCCTGGCCGCAGCGCAAGCCCTCCGACGTGATGCTGCTGCAGTTCACCGGCGGCACCACCGGGCTGCCGAAGGCGGCGATGCTGACCCACGGCAACCTGACGGCTTCCGTCTCGATGTACCGGCTCTGGACCGACGACGGGGACGAGGGCGAGGCCTCGGCCCGCACCGTCTGCGTGCTGCCGCTCTTCCACATCTACGCGCTGACGACGGTGCTGCTGCGCGGCATCCGCGGCGGCACCCAGATCCTGCTGCGCCAGCGCTTCGACCTGGACGAGATCATCGCCGACATCGAGGTCCGCCGCGCCACGGCGCTGCCGGGCGTGCCGACAATGTGGTTCGCGCTGCTGAACCGCCCCGGCATCGAGGCGGTGGACTTCTCGTCGCTGCGCTCGTGCATGAGTGGCGGCGCGCCCCTGCCCTTCGACGTGATGAGCCGCCTCAGCCGGCTGATGGGCGTGAACCTCGCCGTCGGCTGGGGCATGACCGAGACCGCGCCGGCGGGCACCCGCCTGCCGCGGGCGGGGGAGCGCCGCCCCGGCGTGATCGGCATTCCGCTGAAGGGCGTCGACATGCGCGTCGTCTCCCTCGACGAACCGTCGGTGGAGGTGCCGACGGGCGAGACCGGCGAGATCGCGATCCGCGGGCCGAACGTCTTCGTCGGCTACTTCGAGCAACCCGACGCCACCGCGGACGCGTTCCGCGACGGCTGGTTCCTTACCGGGGACATCGGGCGGGTGGACGAGAACGGCCTGTTCGACCTGGTCGACCGGCGCAAGAACATGATCATCTCCGGCGGCTACAACGTCTATCCGGTGCAGATCGAGAGCGCGATCTACGAGCACCCGGCCGTCGCCGAGACGATCGTCATCGGCGTGCCCTGCGCGTACCGCGGGCAGGCGGCCAAGGCCTTCGTCACCCTGAAGCCCGGCGCCGAGCGCTTCAGCCTCGAGGCGCTCAACGACTTTCTTGGCAGCCGCATCGGCCGCCACGAGATCCCGCGGGCGCTCGAGTTCCGGGACGCCCTGCCCCGCAGCCCGGCGGGCAAGCTGCTCGCCAGCGTGCTCGTCGCCGAAGAGCGCGCGAAGACCGGAGCCGACCCCGCATGACCGACGCCGTCATCGTCTCGACCGCCCGCACGCCGATCGGCAAGGCGTTCCGCGGCGCGCTGAACCTCACCGACGGCGCCGATCTCGGCGCGCACGCGATCCGCGCCGCGGTCGAGCGCGCGCGCGTCGAGCCGAGCGAGGTCGAGGAGGTGGTCCTCGGCTGCGGCTACCCGGAGAACGCCACGGGCGGCAACGTCGCGCGGCACGCGAGCCTCGTCGCCGGCATCCCGGTCGGGTCGGCCGGCGTGACCGTGTCGCGGTTCTGCGCCTCGGGCCTGGAGGCGATCGCCAGCGCCGCCCGCCGCGTCATCCTCGACGGCGTCCCTGTGGCGGTGGCCGGGGGCCTCGAATCGATCAGCCTCGTGCAGCCGAAGGTGCAGAAGGAGCTGACCCGGAACGATTGGCTGCTGGCGCACCTACCGGCGATCTACATGCCGATGATCGAGACCGCCGACATCGTCGCCGGGCGCTACGGCATCTCGCGCGAGGCGCAGGATGCGTTCGCGCTCGAAAGCCAGCGCCGCACCGCGGCGGCGCAGGAGCGCGGCCTGTTCGACGACGAGATCGTGCCGATCTCCGCGATGATGTCGGTCACCGACAAGGCCACGGGCGAGACCCGCACCGTCGAGACCCGGCTCGCCAAGGACGAGGGCAACCGCCCCGACACGACGCTGGAAGGCTTGGCTAAGCTCAAGCCCGTGCGCGGCGAGCACGCGTTCGTCACCGCCGGCAACGCCAGCCAGCTCTCGGACGGCGCGTCCGCCTGCGTGGTGATGTCGGGGGCGGAGGCGGCGCGGCGCGGTTTGGCCCCGCTCGGCAGCTTCCGCGGGTTCGCCTCGGCCGGCTGCGGCCCCGACGAGATGGGCATCGGCCCGGTCTTCGCCGTGCCGCGCCTGCTGGAACGCCACGGGCTCAAGGTCGCCGACATCGACCTGTGGGAGCTGAACGAGGCCTTCGCCAGCCAGTCGCTCTATTGCCGCGACACGCTCGGGATCGATCCCGAGCGGGTCAACGTCAACGGCGGCGCGATCAGCGTCGGCCACCCCTTCGGCATGAGCGGCGCCCGCCTCGTCGGCCACGCCCTGCTCGAGGGTCGCCGGCGCAAGGCGCGCTACGCCGTCGTCACCATGTGCGTGGCCGGCGGCATGGGCTGCGCCGGCCTCTTCGAGATCGCCGCCTAGCGATCCGCGACGATCAGGAGACACCGATGGATCTGCGCTACACCGCCGACGAGATCGCGTTCCGCGACGAGGTCCGCAGCTTCTGCCGCGAGAAGATCCCGGCCGAGATCCGGCGCAAGGTCTCGGAAGGCCGCGGCCTCGGCAAGGACGACGTCGTCACGTCCCAGCGCATCCTGAACGCGCGCGGCTGGGCCGTGCCGCACTGGCCCAAGGAATGGGGCGGCCAGGATTGGACGCCGATCCAGCGCTACATCTACACCGAGGAGCTGCTGCAGGCGGCGGTGCCGCTGCCGCAGCAGTTCAACTGCTACATGTTCGGCCCGGTGCTCGCGACCTTCGGCAACCAGGAGCAGAAGCAGCGCTTCCTCGCGCGGGCTGCCAATCTCGACGATTGGTGGTGCCAGGGCTTCTCCGAGCCCGGCGCCGGCTCCGACCTCGCCTCGCTCAAGACCAAGGCGGTGCGGGACGGCGACCACTACGTCGTCGACGGGCAGAAGACCTGGACGACGCTGGGCCAGCATGCCGACTGGATCTTCTGCCTCGTGCGCACCGACATGGAGGCGAAGAAGCAGCGCGGCATTTCCTTCCTCGTGATGGACATGACGTCGCCCGGCATCACCGTGCGCCCGATCATCACCCTGGAGGGGCGCCACGAGGTCAACGAGGTGTTCTTCGATTCCGTGCGCGTGCCGGTCGAGAACCTGATCGGCGAGGAGAACAGGGGCTGGGACTACGCGAAATTCCTGCTCGCCAACGAGCGCACCGGCATCGCCCGCATCGGCCTGACCAAGGAGCGCATCCAGCGCATCAAGCGCCTCGCCAAGGAGATGCCCTCCGGCGCCGGCTCGATGTGGGACGACGGCGATTTCCGCGGACGGGTCGCCGAGGTCGAGATCGAGCTGAAGGCGCTGGAGATCACCCAGATGCGGGTCGCGGCCAAGCAGGGCCGCGCCGATTCGGTGCAGCCCGACCCGGCCTCCTCGCTCCTGAAGATCCGCGGCTCGCAGCTGCAGCAGGCGGCGACCGAGCTGCTTGTGGAGCTCGCCGGCCCGTTCTCGCTCGCCGCGCCCCAGCGCGGCGCCGGCGCCAACAACCCGCCCGGCGGCTTCGACTGGGTCGACGCGGCCGCGCCGAGCTACTTCAACAACCGCAAGGTCTCGATCTACGGCGGCTCGAACGAGATCCAGCACAACGTCATCGCCAAGGGCATCTTGGGCTTGTGAGACCTCCCGCAGGACGCACTGCGCCACCCTCTCCCGTTCGGGAGAGGGTTGGGGAGAGGGATGCGACGTCGTCGGAAAGACCTGGAGCCCTCACCCTGCCCCTCTCCCGCACGGGAGAGGGGACCCGCGTTTCTCTCGGAAGCCTCTTCGCGGCTTCGAACGGATGACACCATGGACTTCGATTTCAGCGGCGAGCAGAACCTGTTGCGCGACAGCGTCGAGCGCTTCTGCGCCGATGGCTACCCGTCGCTGGAGGCGCGCCAGGCCCGGACCCGCGAGCCTCTGGGGTTCTCCGAGCCGAGCTGGGGCAAGCTCGCCGAGCTCGGCGTCTGCGGCCTGCCCTTCTCCGAGGAGGATGGCGGGTTCGGCGGCGGCGCCGTCGAGACGATGATCGTGATGGAGGCGATCGGCCGGAACCTCGCGGTCGAGCCGTTCTTCGCCAGCGGCGTTCTCGGCTCCACTGCGATCCGGCTCGGCGCCGATTCGGCCCAGAAGGCGCGCTGGCTCCCTGGGATCGTGGAGGGTTCGACCCGCCTCGCCCTCGCCCAGACCGAGCGGCAGTCCCGCTACGACCTTCACGATGTCGCGACCAGGGCCCGCCGGGACGGCTCGGGTTTCGTGCTCGACGGGCAGAAGAGCGTCGTGCTGAACGCCGATTCCGCCGGCTTGATCGTCGTCAGCGCCCGGGTCTCGGGCGAGCGCCGCGACCCGCACGGGATCGGCCTGTTCGTGGTGCCGGCCGATGCGCCGGGCGTCACCATCGAGGCCTATCCGACCCAGGATGGCGGCCGGGCCGCGGAGGTGACCTTCGCCGGCGTGACCGTCGATGGCGGCGACGTGCTCGGCGATCCCGAGGGCGGCCTGCCGCTGCTGGTGCGCGTCGCCGAGCACGGGATCGCGGCGCTGGCGGCCGAGGCCCTCGGCTCGATGTCGGCGCTGCATGCGCTGACCGTCGATTACCTCAAGACGCGCAAGCAGTTCGGCGTCACGGTCGGCAGCTTCCAGGCGCTGCAGCACCGGGCGGTCGACATGCTGATCGCCCTCGAGCAGGCGCGCTCCATGGCGATCTACGGGGCGATGATGGTCGAGGCCGGTGACGCCGCCGAGCGTGCCGCCGCCCTGTCGGCGGTGAAGGTGCAGGTCAACAAGGCGTGCCGCTTCCTCGGCCAGGAGGCGGTCCAGCTCCACGGCGGCATCGGCATGACCATGGAGTACATCGGCGCGCACCACTTCAAGCGCCTGGCGATGATCGAGTACCAGCTCGGCGACACGCCCTACCACCTGCGCCGCGTCGCTGACGACGGCGGCCTGATCGCGGCCTGACGCGATCCGAGGACCCGGGCACGCGCTAATCGGCAGCCGCGTGGATCCCCATGAACAGCGGGCGCACGAAGATCTCGGCGGCATCGGCGCCGGCGACGTCGCACCAGCGGTCGAGGTCGGAGGCGGCGTCGATCATGCTGCTTACGACCTGCGCGGCGATCGACGGGTCGACGGCGCGGATCGAGCCGTCGGCGATGCCGTCGCCGATCGGGAAGGCCAGGCGCTCCCACAGGCGGCGCATGGTCAGCGGGATCTCGGCGCGCAGGGTGTCCGGCAGGGCGCCAACGGCGGTGCAGCGCAGGAGCGGCCCGCCCTCGGAGACCTGGTGGCGCATCAGCGCGCGGGCGCAGGCGGTGATCCGCGCCCAGCCGGTGCCGCCGGCCGCCTCGGCCGCCTCCTGCTCCCGGCGCAGGATGGCGAAGGTGCGCGCGAAGCACTGGGCGATCAGGTCGTCCTTGTTGTCGTTGTGGTGATAGAACGAGCCCTTGGTGACGCTGAGCCGCGCCGAGATCTTCTCCACCGAGGCGCCGGGATAGCCTTCCTCGTTGATCAGCGCCGTCGCCGCCCGCAGGAACGGCTCGGTCGGGTCGCCCTGGGCCGTGATCGGGTCCGGTGCGTCGCCGCTCCAGCGGCTCTCCGGGCTCGCTAGGCCGTGCAGCAGGAGATCGGCGATCCGCGCCCCGACGCGGGGGTAATCCGCCGCCTCGTAGCGGTCGATCCAGGCGCGGACCGTGTGCACCACCGAGACGACGAGGTGCGTCCGTGCCCGCAACGCGTCGCGGTCGAGGCCCGGGAAGGCGGCCTCGGGGAAGAACGCGGCGCGCGCCTGCCGGAAGAAGGCGTTGTAGGCGGCGTAGACCGCCGCGCTCTGCGGCTCGGGCAGCGCGCGCATGTCGGTCAGCCGGACCTGAGGCGCCCGCGCCCCGATCTCGATCGCCGCGAGGTCGCGGAAGTAGGCGGCCAGGAATTCGGAGAGGCGCTCTGCCGGGTCGGCGAGCGCCGCCGTCTCGGCGAGCAGCGCCTCGTGCCACGCGATCGTGCTGACGTAGCAGGCGGCCGCGAGGTCCTCCTTGCGGCGGTAATAGTAGGTGATGCTGTTGGGCATCAGCCCGACGCTGCCGCCGACGTCGTTGAGCGCCGTGCCGCGGATGCCGCGGGCATTGAAGTGCCGTGCCGCCGCATCGAGGATCGCCCCGCGCTTGAGGGCATAGCGTTTGGTCTGCCCGGCCGCGGGCCTGCCTCCGTCGATCATCTCAGCGGTTGAGCATGGCGGCGCACGAACTGACAAGCGCCGCGCCGTCAAACGTGGTACTGCGAAGACACAGGCCGACGGCTTCGTACTTTTAGACGGTTGCGGTGGGTGCGCGCCCGTTTGATCCTGACCGCATGATGATGCAGCACGAAGCGGCGTATCAGCCCCATCCCGAAGCCGCGACCGCCCGCCTGTCGGGCCGGTCGCGCACGAGTGCCCGCCCCATGCTGTACGACGCGTTCGAGATGCAGTGCGACCTGGCCCAGCAGACGCGGGCCTGGGGGCGCGTGCTGCACGATGCGGTCTCGCCCTGGACCGCCTTCGGCGATCCGGTGAACTGGATGTCGGCCGGCGCCCGCATGATGATGCGCGCCGGACTGACCTTCGTGCGCCCGTCCTTCGGCATCGAGGCGGTGACGGTCGGCAACCGCGAGGTCTCGGTGGTCGAGGAGCCGGTCCTCGTCAAGCCGTTCGGCACCCTGCTGCGCTTTCGCAAGGACATCGATTCCGAGCAGCCGAAGGTGCTGGTCGTGGCCCCGCTCTCGGGCCATTTCGCGACGCTGCTGCGCAGCACGGTGAAGACCCTGCTGCCCGACCACGACGTCTACATCACCGACTGGCACAACGCCCGCGACGTGCCGCTCTCGGACGGCGCGTTCGGGTTCGACGACTATGTCGGCCACCTCGTGCAGTTCCTCGGGGCGATGGGCGGCCCCGCGCACGTGCTTGCGGTCTGCCAGCCGACCGTCCAGGCGCTCGCCGCCGCCGCGGTGATGGCGGAATCGAAGGATGCGGCCACGCCCCGCAGCATGACGCTGATGGCCGGCCCGGTGGATTGCCGGATCAGCCCGACCTCGGTGAACGCGCTCGCCACCTCGAAGCCGATCGAGTGGTTCGAGAAGAACCTGATCGCCACCGTGCCGCGGCGCCACAAGGGCGCCGGCCGCCGGGTCTATCCCGGCTTCGTCCAGGTCTCGGCCTTCGTCTCGATGAACACCAAGCGCCACGTCCAGGGCCATGCGGACCTGTTCTGGCACATGGCCAACGGCGAGGTCGAGAAAGCCGACGCGATCGCCGGGTTCTACGACGAGTACTTCGCCGTGCTCGACCTCGCGGCGGAGTTCTACATCGAGACCGTCAAGACGGTGTTCCAGGATTACACCCTGGCCAAGAACGAACTGACCTATCGCGGCAACCGGATCGACATGCGCGCGATCCGCAAGACCGCGCTGATGACGGTCGAGGGCGAGCGCGACGACATCTGCGCCGTCGGCCAGACCATGGCGGCGCACGACCTCTGTACCGGCCTGCCCCCGCACATGCGCAGCCACCACCTCCAGGCCGGCGTCGGCCATTACGGGGTGTTCTCGGGCCGCAAGTGGGAGGGGCAGACCTACCCGCTGGTGCGCAACTTCATCCAGTCGCACAACTGAGGACGGCCGCCCCGCCCTGAGCGGATTTGACCCGCACGCGCACGTTGCGCACCATGCTAGCTTGCCTGCACGAACGTGCTGGTTCGAGGGCGGCGAGGCGATTGCGGGCGTGAGCAGTAACGATCCGAAGCGATCCGGCACCGCCGCACGGCTCGACCGGCTGGTGGCGCGCTCCAACGCCGCCGGCCTGTGGGAGCGGGCCTGGCCGGTGCTGTGGCGCGGCCTCGGCGTCGTGCTGGCATTCCTCGCCGTCTCCTGGCTCGGCCTCTGGCTCGATCTCTCCGCCACCTGGCGCATCGTCGGCCTCGTCGCCTTCGGTGCCGCGCTGGTCGCCGTGCTTGCCCCGCTCGCTCGGCTGCGCCGGACGGACCGGCGCGCCGCGCTCGCCCGCATCGACCGCGAGGCGGGGGCGCGCGACGCGACGCTGGTTCACGCCCCGGCCTCGACGATCGAGGACACGCTCGCCGTCGGCACCACCGATCCCGACACGCGGGCGCTCTGGGCCTTGCATCAGGCGCGCGCGGCAAGCGCCGTCGCGACGCTACGCGTCGGCCGGCCGCGGCCCGGCATGCCGCGCCACGACCCGTTCGCGCTGCGCGCCGGCCTCGTGGTCGCGGCGGTGGCGAGCCTGTTCGTCGCCGGCCCGGAATGGCGCGAGCGCCTCGGCAGCGCCTTCGACTGGCGCGAAGCCGCTTCGGCCGGCCCGAATTACCGCATCGACGGCTGGATCGACCCGCCGCTCTACACCCGGCTTCCGCCGCTCGCGGTCGCGATGTCGGGCGGCGAGCAGCGCCTGCGCGTGCCGGTGAATTCGCAGCTGATCGTGCGCATCGCCGGCGAGAGCCCGGCGCAGACCGTGCTGACGCCGAATGCCGGGCTCAAGGCCGTGCCCGGCAAGGAGCCGCGACCCGACCTGCGCGAGGACCGGTTCCAGATCGTCGGGCCGACGGCCGAGCTCACCATCGCCGCGCCGGGGCAGACCCAGCGCCTGATCGTCGAGGCGATCCCCGACACCCCGCCCGAGGTCCACGCGGTCGGCGGCCCGGAGGTGAACGGGCGTGGCACCTTCAACCTGAGCTACCGCGCCAAGGACGATTACGGCATCGCCTCGGCCGAGGGGATCGTCGAGCCGCTGGAGGGGACGCGCTCGCTTGTGCCGCCGCCGCGCATCGCCCTGGCGCTGCCGGGCGATGCGAGCGGCGAGACCGACACCAAGACGCTCGTGGACCTGACCGACAACCCCTGGTCGGGCGCGAAGGTGCGCTTCACCTATCTCGTCAAGGACGAGGCCGGCCAGGAGGGCCGCACGCCGACGATCGAGATGGTGCTGCCCGCCCGCCCCTTCCGCGATCCGCTGGCGCGGGCGCTGGCCGAGGAGCGCCGTCGCCTCGTGGTGACGCCGGACGAGGGCCGCGCCCGCGTGCAGATGGCGCTCGACGGACTGCTCGTTGCGCCCGAGATGTTCACGCCGCAGCCGGGGGTGTTCCTCGGCCTGAAGACCGCGGCGCGGCGCCTGCGGACGGCCGGCAACGATGCCGCGCTCACCGAGGTCGCGGACCTGCTTTGGGAGATGGCCCTCAAGATCGAGGACGGCGGCCTTTCCGACGCCGAGAAGAAGCTCCGGCAGGCGCAGGACCGGCTCAAGGAGGCGATCGAGAAGAACGCGCCCGACGACGAGATCCAGCGCCTGACCCAGAATCTCAAGCAGGCCCTCGACAAGTTCATGAAGCAGCTGGCCGAGAAGCAGAGCAAGCAGCCGCGCGAGCAGGGCTCGCGCGACAAGCAGGGCCAGCCATCGAAGAGCGTGACGCCGGACGACCTCGACAAGATGCTCAAAGACATGGCCGAGGCGATGAAGCGCGGCGACACGGCCGAGGCGCAGCGCCTGATGGAGCAGCTGCGCAACATCCTGGAGAACCTGCAGAGCGCCGAGCAGGGCGGCAAGTCCGACCCGACCGCCCGCGAGATGCAGAAGCAGATGAAGGAGCTCGACCAGATGGCCCGCGAGCAGCAGGGCCTGCGCGACGAGACCTTCAAGGAAGGCCAGGAGAAGCCCCGCGGCGAGCAGGGCCAGCGTCCGCCGAGCCGCGGTCAGCCGGGGCAGAAGCCCGGGCAGAAGGGGCAGCAGAGCCCCGGCCAGCAGGGCCAGGGCCAGCAAGGTCAAGGCGAGCAGGGGCAGCAGGGCCAGGGCCAGCAAGGCAAGGGGCAGCCGGGCCAGCAGGGCGGGGTCGGCGAGCGCCAGCAGGCCCTGCGCCAGCGCCTACAGGACCTTCAGAACCGCATGAAGGAGAACGGCATGAAGGGCGAGGAAGGCCTTTCGGATGCCGAGGATGCGATGCGCGAGGCCGAGAACGCCCTGAAGGACGGCCAGGACGGCGACGCGGTCGACGCGCAGGGCCGCGCCCTCGACGGGCTCAAGCGCGGTGCCGACGGCATGCAGCAGCAGATGCAGGAATCGGCCGAAGCCGAGGGCGAGGGCCAGGGCGACAAGCCCGACGGCCAGCAGCCCGGCCAGCAGGGACAGGCCGGTGCCAAGGACGACGACCCGCTCGGCCGCCCGACCCGCGGGCGCGACATGAGCGACGGCCGCGTGCGCGTGCCGACCGCCGACGAATCGGCGGTGCAGCGGGCGCGCCGGATCATGGAGGAGCTGCGGCGCAAGCTCGGCGACCCGACTCGCTCGCAGGAGGAGCTCGACTACTTCGAGCGCCTGCTGCGCCGGAACTGAGCCGGGGCACGGCCCGCGTCGCATCGCCCCTGCCGTTCGCCCGGCGAAGCGCCTACAACGGCGGAATCGCTTGCAGTCGAGATCGTCCGTCCATGTCCGGCAACTCCGTCGTCCTCGTCGCCTGCCTCGCGGTCGCGGTCATCCTCCTCCTCGGCCTCGCCAACATGATGCGCGGGGGCGACGCCAACCTGTCCCAGCGCCTGATGCGCCTGCGCGTGCTGCTGCAGTTCGTGGCGATCCTGGTGATCATGGGCGTGGCCTGGTGGCGCTCGGCCTGATGGATCGGGGCGGCCCGGGACTGTGACCGCCGGGCCGCACCGGGGCGCATTCGAGCGCGGGCCGGATGAAACGGCGCCCCCGGCAGGCCGGCCCATGCTAGGAATTGCGGGTTCAACCGGATCCGCCCCGCATGAAGTCCTCCTCGCATCGTCTCGTCGCCGGCGCTCTTGCCCTCGCGATCGCCTCGCCCGTCGCGGCAGCCGATCTCGGGTACGCGCCGCGGCCCGCGGCCTACGCGCCGCCGGTGCAGCCCCTCAGCATCGTCTCCGAAGTCCGGATCGGCGGCGCCGTGCAGGATCCCGGCAGCGCCGAGGGCAAGCTCCCGGGCTTCGAGAAGCAGAACGTCAACGGCGAGATCCTGTTCTCGAAGCCGCTGGTGAGCGCCGATCCGTTCTGGCAGGCCTTCGTGCCGCGCCCGACGGTGGGCGGCAGCTACAACACCGGCGGCCGGACCAGCTACGCCTATCTCGGCGCGACCTGGTCGGTCGACCTCTTCCCCGAGACCTTCGACCGCCGCGTCTTCATCGACGGCTTCTTCGGCGGCGCCGCGCATAACGGCTATACCGGCCCGAAGGCGCTCGCCCCGTACGGCTTCAACTCGCTCGGCTGCTCGCCTCTGTTCCGCGAGGCCGCGGCGCTCGGCTTCCGCATCACCGATCATTGGAGCATCATGGCGACCGTCGAGCACATGTCGAATGCCGGCCTGTGCGGCGAGAACCGCGGCCTGACCAACTTCGGCGGCAAGCTCGGCTACACCTTCTGATCTGCAAGCTCGGCTACATCTTCTGACCTGAAAGCGTCGGCGCACCCGTGGTCACCCTCAACCGCATCTACACCCGCACCGGCGACAAGGGCACCACCGCCCTGGCCGACGGCCAGCGCCGGTCGAAGGCGGACCTGCGGGTCGAGACCTACGGCACCGTCGACGAGACCAACGCCTGCGTCGGCCTCGCCCGCCAGCACGCCGAGCCGCGCATCGACGCGATGCTCGGCGCGATCCAGAACGACCTGTTCGATCTCGGCGCCGACCTCGCGACGCCCCCGAGCGACGCGCCGCCGGCCTACGAGCCCCTGCGGATCGTCGCCTCGCAGGTGGCGCGGCTCGAAGCCGACATCGACGCGCTCAATGCCAACATCGCGCCGCTGAAGTCCTTCGTGCTGCCCGGCGGCTCGCCGGCCGCCGCTGCGCTCCACCTCGCCCGCACCGTGAGCCGCCGGGCCGAGCGGCTCGCCGTCGCGCTTGCGGCGACCGAGGGCGAGATCGTCTCGCCCGAGGCGCTGAAGTACCTTAACCGCCTGTCGGACTTCCTGTTCGTGGCGAGCCGCGCGGCCAACGCCGACGGCGCCGACGACGTGCTCTGGGTTCCCGGCAAGAACCGCTAGGGTGGGCCCGGGCCGATTCGCGCCCGCCGCCGTACCGCAGATCCGAATTCCCTTCGCCGACCGTCCGCGGCTTTTCGAAAGCGCGTGCGCGCGCCGCGTTGACAAGGCGGAAATGTGGCCGTTACGGTCCGCGCCCTGTGCGAGCCGCCTGCGAAGGCGCTCCGAAATTCGCCGATCACAACAATCCGGCCGCGGAGGAAGTAGACCGCCATGAAGGTTCTGGTGCCCGTCAAGCGGGTCGTCGATTACAACGTTAAGATCCGCGTCAAGGCCGACGGCTCCGGGGTCGAGCTCGCCAACGTCAAGATGTCGATGAACCCCTTCGACGAGATCGCCGTCGAGGAGGCGATCCGCCTGAAGGAGAAGGGCAAGGTCACCGAGATCGTGGCGGTGTCGATCGGCCCGCAGCAGGCCCAGGAGACGCTCCGCACCGCGCTCGCGATGGGCGCCGACCGCGCGATCCTGGTGAAGACCGACACGGTCTGCGAGCCGCTGGCGGTGGCCAAGATCCTGAAGGCGATCGTCGAGAAGGAGAACCCGGAGCTGGTGATCCTCGGCAAGCAGGCGATCGACGACGATTCGAACCAGACCGGCCAGATGCTCGCGGCGCTGCTCGGCTGGCCGCAGGGCACCTTCGCCTTCAAGATCGAGGCCGGCGAGGGCAGCCTCGACGTGACCCGCGAGGTCGACGGCGGCCTGCAGACGGTGTCGCTCAAGCTCCCGGCGATCGTCACGACCGACCTGCGCCTCAACGAGCCGCGCTACGCCTCGTTGCCCAACATCATGAAGGCGAAGAAGAAGCCGCTCGAGGAGATGGCGCCCGACGCCCTCGGCGTCGACGTCACCCCGAAGCTGAAGGTCCTCAAGACCGCCGAGCCGCCGGGCCGCTCGGCCGGCATCAAGGTCGGCTCGGCCGCCGAGCTCGTGCAGAAGCTGAAGACCGAGGCCAACGTCATCTAGTCCCGCAGCGCGCGCTCCCGCATCCGGTCGAGCGCGCGCCTCATCCGAGATCCGAGGTTTGAACCGATGACCACCCTCCTCCTCGTCGAGCACGGCCAGTCCGAGATCAAGGACGGCACCTTGAAGGCGCTCACCGCCGCCAAGCAGCTCGGCGCCCCCATCCACGCCCTCGTCGTCGGCGCCGGCAGCCGGGCCGCCGCCGACGCGGCGGCCAAGCTCGACGGCGTCGACAAGGTGCTGCTGGCCGAGGACGCGGCCTACGACCACGACCTCGCCGAGCCGGTCGCCGCGCTGATCGTCGCGATCGCGGAGCCCTACGACGCGATCGTGTGCTCGGCGACCACCACCGGCAAGAACATCCTGCCGCGCGTCGCCGCCCTGCTCGACGTCGCGCAGATCTCCGACATCATGGCGGTCGTGTCGCCCGACACGTTTGAGCGCCCGATCTATGCCGGCAACGCGATCCAGACCGTCCAGGCCGGCGCCGGCAAGAAGGTGATCACCGTCCGCACCGCCGCCTTCAAGGCCACCGGCGAGGGCGGAGCGGCGGCCCCCGTCGAGGCGGTGACGGCGGCGGCGCCCCCTGCCGGCGGCTCGACCTTCAAGGGCGAGGAGATCGCCAAGTCCGACCGGCCGGAGCTGGCGGCGGCCAAGAGCATCGTCTCCGGCGGTCGCTCGCTCGGCTCGGCCGACAAGTTCAAGGAGCTGATCGAGCCGCTGGCCGACTCGCTCGGCGCCGCCGTCGGCGCCTCCCGCGCCGCGGTCGATGCCGGCTACGCCCCCAACGACTGGCAGGTCGGCCAGACCGGCAAGGTGGTCGCGCCCGACCTCTACGTCGCCGTCGGCATCTCCGGCGCGATCCAGCACCTGGCCGGCATGAAGGATTCGAAGGTCATCGTCGCGATCAACAAGGACGAGGACGCGCCGATCTTCCAGGTGGCGGATTACGGGCTCGTCGGCGACCTGTTCCAGATCGTGCCGGAACTGCAGGCCGAGATCGGCAAGGCCAAGGGCAACTGAAGTCGTTCGTCGCGATCCGAAGGTCGTCGGATCGGGTCACCCGGTCGAACCCGTCGCGCGATCGCGTGCGCGACGGGTTCCACTTGGGCCGACGAAGGGTCTAAAAGAAACGCCGCACAGTCCTTCCAGCTTTCGCGTCGGATGGTGGGCCGTGCGGCGTAGGGCAGCTCGACAACCGCTTCGGTCGTCGGCGTCGGGGGCATGGATCGACAGATGGGCATCGATATCAAGCGGGTCGGCATCATCGGTGCCGGGCAGATGGGGAGCGGCATCGCTCACGTCTGCGCAGCGGCCGGCCTCGACGTTCTGCTGAACGACCGCGATCCCGACCGCCTGAACGCCGGCCTCGCCAACATCGACGGCAACCTCGCGCGCCAGGTCTCGAAGGGCACGATGGACGAGGGACAGCGCCGCGACGTCCGCGAGCGCATCGTCGCCGCCCGCAGCTACGACGACCTCGGCCCCTGCGACCTCGTTATCGAGGCCGCGACCGAGAACGAGGCGACCAAGCGGCAGATCTTCTCGACGCTGTGCACGTCGCTGCGGCCCGATGCGCTGATCGCCACCAACACGTCCTCGATCTCGATCACCCGGCTCGCCGCCTCGACCGACCGGCCGGAGCGCTTCATCGGCATCCACTTCATGAACCCGGTGCCGGTGATGCAGCTCGTCGAGCTGATCCGCGGCATCGCCACGGAGGACCCGACCTACGAGTCGGCCAAGGCGTTCATCGCAAAGCTCGGCAAGACCTCGACGATGTCGGAGGATTTTCCGGCCTTCATCGTCAACCGCATCCTGCTGCCGATGATCAACGAGGCGATCTACACGCTCTACGAGGGCGTCGGCTCGGTGGAATCGATCGACACCGCGATGCGGCTCGGCGCGAACCACCCGATGGGCCCGCTGCAGCTCGCCGACTTCATCGGCCTCGATACCTGCCTGTCGGTAATGCAGGTGCTCTACGAGGGTCTGGCGGATTCGAAGTACCGGCCGTGCCCGCTGCTGGTGAAGTACGTCGAGGCCGGCTGGCTCGGCCGCAAGGTCAAGCGCGGCTTCTACGATTATCGCGGCGAGACGCCGGTCCCGACCCGCTGAGCGCGGGCCGGGTCGCTTTCATCGCCTACTTGGGCTGATTGCCGTTGGCGCTCGGCTGGGCCGGCTGCGGGTAGGTCGGGTTGCCGGCCGGAACGGCGCCGGTGTTGCTCGACGCCGGCGCGTTGCTCGAGCCCGTCACCGACCCGGTGATCTCCTTGCGCGACGCGTCCTGGCTCTGGCTGGCATAGTCCTTCGGCGCGTTGGCTCCGTTCCACGTCAGCAGGCCGATCGTGGCGACCGCGAGCAGCACGAGGCTGCCGACCAGCACCCACAGCACCGACTTGCCGCGCTCGCCCTGGCGCGCGTTCTGATTGGGAAGCTTCTCGACCATTCCAAGGACCTCACCGATACGCCGTCAGGGCGTCGCCGCGTGCCGAAGGGCGGCACGCGTTCTCGACCCGGCAAACGCCGGTCCGTCGCCGGGGGTTCCTCCCGATACGGCCGCGCTCGGCCTCAGCGGCCGGTGACGAGCAGGATCTTGCCGAGGTGGGCGCTCGACTCCATCAGAGCATGCGCCTTCTGCGCCTCTTCCAGGGGGAAGGTCGCGTGGATCACCGGGCGGATGCGGCCGGCATCGAGCTCCGGCCACACGTCGCGGCGGAGCCCGTCGGCGATTTCCGCCTTCTCGGCGTTCGGACGCGGCCGCAGCGTGGCGCCGGTGAAGGTGAGCCGCTTGATCATGATCGGCGTGATGTTGAGCGCCTCGACCTTGTTGCCGCCCATCAGGGCGATCAGCACGAGGCGACCCTCGATCGCGAGCGAGGCGAGGTTCTTGGCGAGGTAGCTCGCACCGATCATGTCGAGGATGACGTCGACGCCCTTGCCGTCGGTCAGCCGCTGGACCTCCTCGGCGAAGTCGGCCTCGCGGTAGTTGATCGCGGCGTCAGCGCCGAGCGACTCGCAGAACGCGCACTTCTTGGCCGAGCCGGCCGTCGTCAGCACGCGGGCGCCGAGGTGCGTGGCGATCTGGATCGCCGTGGAGCCGATGCCGCTCGATCCGCCATGGACGAGGAAGGTCTCGCCCGCGGCGAGCCGCCCGCGCTGCACCACGTTGGAATAGACCGTGAAGAACGTCTCGGGGATGCCGCCGGCATCGACGAGCGACAGCGCCTCGGGCTTCGGCAGGCAATGCCCGGCCTCCGCCACCGCGAACTCGGCGTAGCCGCCGCTGATCACCAGCGCGCAGACCTCGTCGCCGAGGGACAGGCGGGATACGCCCTCGCCGAGCGCCGCGATGCGGCCCGCGACCTCGAGGCCCGGCACTGCGGTGGCGCCCTTCGGCGGCGGATACTTGCCGCCGCGCTGCATCACGTCCGGACGGTTGACGCCGGCCGACACCACCTCGATCAGCACCTGTCCCGGCCCGGCCTTCGGCAGCGGCACCGTCTCGATGCCGATCACCTCGGGGCCGCCGGCTCCGTTGAAGCAGACCTGGCGCATGGTCTCGGGCAGCGTCGTCATCATCGGGCGGTCTCCTCGCGAGGGTTCGCCCCTAGTTGCCGCCGGACGCTCCGTTGGCAAGCCCGGGTCCAAGGCCCGCGCGTCTCAGCGGGTGCCGTACATCCGGTCGCCGGCATCGCCCAGGCCCGGCACGATGTAGCTGTGGTCGTTGAGGTGGCTGTCGATCGCCGCGGTCCAGATCGGCACGTCGGGGTGAGCGGCCTGAAGCCGGGCGACGCCCTCCGGCGCGGCGAGCAGGCAGACGAAGCGCAGGTCCTGCGCGCCGCGCGCCTTCAGCCGCGTCAGCGCGGCGATGGCGGAATTCGCGGTGGCGAGCATCGGGTCGAGCACCAGCACCGTGCGATCGGCGAGGTCCGACGGCGCCTTGAAGTAGTACTCGACCGCCTCGAGCGTCTCCGGGTCGCGGTAGAGCCCGACATGCGCGACGCGAGCCGAGGGCAGCAGCGACAGCATCCCGTCGAGGAAGCCGACGCCGGCGCGCAGGATCGGGGCGAGGACCAGCTTCTTGCCCTGGATCTGGCGCCCCTCCATCGTCTGGATCGGCGTCTCGATTGTCACCGGCTCCAGCGGCAGGTCGCGCGTCACTTCATAAGCGAGCAGCATCCCGATCTCGTTGAGCAGGTTGCGGAAACCCTGCGTCGAGCGGTTCTTGTCGCGCAGGAGCGTCAGCTTGTGCTGGACGAGGGGGTGGTCGACCACCGTGACCGTTGCCTGGCTCATCCTGTCCTCCCGACGCGTGCCCTCCCGCTTTGCCGAACGGCGATCCCGGGCGCAACGCGAACCCCACGAAAAAGGGCCTTCCGCTCGCACGGAAGGCCCTCGATCTCGTCGGTCGCGCGTCGGGATCAGGCGGTGAAGGACTTGTCGGTCCCGTCGGCGCGGCGCTTGGCCATGAAGGCGTCGAACTGGTCGCGATCCTTGGCGCGCTTTAGCTCCTCGACGAACTCGGCGAAGGCGCGGCTTTCCTCCTGCAGGGCGCGGCGCTGGGCGTCGAGCCGGTCGAGCTCGGCCTTGCGATACTCCTCGAAGGCCCAGTTGCCGGTGGTTCCGCGGCGGTTCGAGGCCTCGAATGCGCGGGCGAAGCGCGAGGCTCGGGCGGTGCCGCCCTCCCAGCCCGCGGCGCCGCGCTTGGCGTAGTCGCGCAGTTCCCCGAGGGCCGGATACCCGGCGATCTTCCACGCCACCAGGGCGAGGCCGACGGGCCACCAGTAGATGAAGCTCACTACGATCGCGCCGATCTCGATCGAGCGGCGCGGAAACGGGCCGCAGCGGCTGACCTTGCCGCTCGCCCAGGGGGAGGAAGTGGAAGTGCTCACGGTAAGGCTCCGCTGTTCATGTGAACAGCGTTAACATGCGGGCGGCCCGCAGGCCTTTCAAGGGGTGCGACGCGCGATGCGCATCACCCCGGCTTGCCCGCCCCGGCGCCGTGGACGAGGGCGAGCACGCCGGCGCGCAGAAGCTCGTACTTGTCGGGAATGCCCGGCCCCTTCGGTAGGTGTCCCGCCGCCGCGAGGGTCGCCAGCCCGTGCGAGAGCGCCCAGACCTCCAGCGCGATGAAGCGCGGGGCGACGCCGCCGAACCCGTCGGGGAAGGTCGCCTGCAACGCCTCGACCAGGAGGTCGAACGGGCTCGGGCGCGGCCCGGCCTCGTTCGGGGCGTGGACGCCGCGGGTCTCGAAGATCGCCGCGTAGTAGCCCGGCTCCTCCTCCGCGAAGGCGAGGTAGGCCTCCCCCATCCGGGTGAAGCGCTCCAGCGGGGTGCCGCGGGCGGTGAGCGCGCGCGCCAGCCGCTCGGCCAGATCCGCGAAGCCGCGCCCGGCGAGTTCCTCGAGCAACGCCTCGCGGCCGCGGAAATGCCGGTAGAGCGCGGCCGGGGTGACGCCGACGAGGCGGGCGGCGTCGACCAGGGTGAAGCCGCCGATGCCGCGCTCGGCGATGAAGCGGCGCGCGGCCTCGATCAGCGCCTCCTTCAGGTTGCCGTGGTGGTAGCCACGTCGATCAGCGGGTCCGTCTCGCCAGGGTCGCACCGGGTACTCCTCACCTGCACCCCGGACGCGGGCGCGCGACGTTTACGAGCGAGCGTCGCGTTTGTTTCGGCGATCGTGCGAGCTTACCAGAAATCCGGCTTTCCCCGACATCGTTGCGTCTACCAGTCGACGATGCTCGCAGGAATGAGGCTTGACAGCCACGCCCGATGCAACAGTGTTTCATCCGGTGATCGGCAGGGCTCGGGATGCCGTGCGACCCCTCGGCGCGGAACGGAGAATCGCGAGCATGGCCTTCGTCAGCCTGAAGGCGTGGCGGGCGCGCTCGGCCGAGCAGGCTCAGCGCGCCAAGCTTCTGAAGGTCGCATGCTCGGATGCCCTCGGGCTCGGCCCGGAGGATGCGATCACCGTCAACGAGATCGCCTGTGCCGACCCCGGCTGCCCGGACATCGAGACCGTGGTGCTGGTGATGCGCGCCGGCGAGCCGACGCGGGCGATCCGCATCCGCGCGCCGATGGATGCGGTCGGCGAGGCCGAGCTGGAGCGGCTCGTCGCGGACGAGCGGGTGCTCCGCAAGCCGAACGCATCTTAGACGCAACCGTGCCGGCGGCTCGGCACGACGCGCGGCGCACTATGTTTTGACCGAGGAAATTCGGCAATCTCCTCTATAAGTCTATCGTGACGGCGGTGCCATCAAGAGCACCGATGCAACGAACGAAGAGATTACGAGGAAACGCCATGCGCCACATCATCCGAAAGACCGTCGTCGGCCTCGCCGTCGCGTTGCCCGTGCTGGCCTCGGCCGGCGTTGCCTTCGCGGCGGCCGGCGACGGCGACGCCGAGCGCGCGGCACGCTGGCAGGAGCTGCAGAAGCAGGTGTTCGGCGACCGAAAGGTCGAGCCCGGCAAGCTTGTGTCGATCGACATGCCGGTGCGCGCCGAGGACGCCGCCCTGGTCCCGGTGACGCTCACCGTCGCCAGGAAGGACCAGGTGAAGGGGCTGTACCTCATCATCGACGACAACCCGGCACCGCTCGCCGCCCATGTCGACTTCGGGCCGGCCGGCGACCCGGCGCAGCTGAAGATGCGGGTGCGGGTCAACACCTATTCCAACGTCCACGCCGTGGCCGAGACCAAGGACGGGCGCCTCGTCGCGTCCGAGATCTTCGTAAAGGCATCGGGCGGCTGCTCGGCGCCGATGGGGATGACCGACGCGGACGCGATGAAGGGCATGGGCGACATGCGGATGAAGTTCTCCGACCTCACCGCCGACAAGGCGATGCCGGCGACGCTGATGATCCGCCACCCGAACTTTTCCGGCATGCAGATGAACCAGGTTTCGCGCGAGTACACGCCCGCCCGCTACCTCGACCGGATCAGCGTCAGCCAGGGCGCGCGCAACGTCTTCACGCTGGAAGGCGACATCTCGATCTCGTCGAACCCGGTGATCGGCTTCGAGATGCGCCCCGAGGGCAGCGCGCCGATCACGGTCGCGGCCACCGACAGCCAGGGCGGCACGTTCGACCACACCTTCCCGGTGCCGGCCGTCAGCAACTGATCGACGACGACGCGCCCGGCCCGAGCGGGCCGGGCTTTCGCCAACCGGGGATCCGACGCTCATGACACGCCGCCGTACGCTCATCGCCCTCCTCGCCCTCGCGCCGCTGGCCTTCGCCCAGGCGCAGGCCGGGGAGATGAAGCCCTATTCGCAGGAGGCGTTCGACGCCGCGCAGAAGGCCAGCAAGCCGATCCTCGTCGAGGTCAGCGCGCCGTGGTGCCCGATCTGCAAGACGCAGAAGCCGATCCTGGCCAAGCTCAGCGCCGACCCGCGCTTCAAGGACCTGCAGATCTTCGACATCGACTTCGACAGCCAGAAGGACCTGCTGCGCAAGCTCGACGTCCGCATGCAGAGCACGCTGATCGCCTACAAGGGCGCCGTCGAGACCGGCCGCTCGGTCGGCGAGACGCAGCCCGAATGGATCGAGGGGCTGGTCGAGAAGACCCTCTAGGCCGAACGCGATGCTCGTCAGCCTCGGCCTCGCGCTGCTCGCCGGACTGCTCTCGACGCTCTCGCCCTGCGTGCTGCCGCTGCTGCCGCTGGTGCTCGGGGCGGCGGCGTCCGAGCATCGCTACGGGCCGGCGGCGCTGGCGGGCGGGCTGGCCCTGTCGTTCGTGGCGATCGGCCTGTTCGTCGCCACGATCGGCTTCGGTCTCGGGCTCGACGGCGACGTGTTCCGCCGCGTCGCCGCGATCCTGCTGATCCTCGTCGGGATCGTCCTGCTGGTGCCGTCGGCGCAGACGCGCCTCGCAGTCGCCGCCGGGCCGGTCGCGAACTGGACCGAGGCGCGCTTCGGCGGGTTCTCCGCCACCGGCCTGTGGGGCCAGTTCGGCGTCGGGCTGCTGCTCGGCGCCGTCTGGAGCCCCTGCGTCGGCCCAACGCTCGGCGCCGCCTCGATCCTGGCCGCACAGGGACGCGACCTCGGGGCGGTGGGCCTGACGATGCTGGTCTTCGGCATCGGCGCGGCCCTGCCGCTCCTGATCCTCGGCGCCCTCTCGCGATCCGTCCTGATGCGCTGGCGCGACCGGCTGATGCGGGCCGGCAAGGGAATGAAGGCGGCGCTCGGTCTCATCCTCGTCGCCACCGGGCTGGTGATCGTGCTCGGCGCCGACAAGCGGATCGAGGCGGTGCTGGTCGACGCCTCGCCGGATTGGCTGAACGCGCTCACGACGCGCTACTGAACGCGCCGCCTCAGCGCTTGAAGAACGCGTCCGCCGCGCCGAGCGCCGCCTGCTTGGCCGTCCGGGCCGCCTCGAGCCGCCGGATCTCGTCCTGCAGCAGCGCGATCCGGTGATCGATCTCGTCCACCGACAGGGTGTCGAGCCCCTGCCCGATCTCGTGGTGGACCGGGCGCTTTACCCGCTCGTCGTCGTCCCGCATCGCAAAACTCCTCACAAGGCCGGCGTCCCGACGCCGGGCGGCAGGCCGAGATGGCGGGCGACGGTGGCGCCGATGTCGGAGAACGTCGCGCGCCGCCCGAGCGGGCCCGGCGCGATCCCCGGCCCGAAGGCCAGGACCGGCACCTGCTCGCGGGTATGCTCGGTGCCGTGCCAGGTCGGGTCGTTGCCGTGGTCGGCGGTGACGAGGCAGAGGTCGCCCGGGCGAAGCGTCGCCAGGATGTCGGGAACGCGGGCGTCGAACGCTTCCAGCTCGGCGGCGTAGCCCGGCACGTCGCGGCGGTGGCCGTGCTCGCTGTCGAAGTCGACGAGGTTGGCGAAGACCAGCCCGCCCTCGGAGAGGCTTCCGAGCGCATCGAGCGCGGCGTCGAGGCACGCCATGTTGGCGCCCGGCTTGATCTCGCGGCCGGTGGCCCGGTGGGCGAAGATGTCGCCGATCTTGCCGACGCTGACCACGTCGCGGCCCGCGGCCTGGAGGCGGTCGAGCAGGGTGTCGGCCGGCGGCGCGACGGAGAAGTCGCGGCGGTGGCTCGTCCGGCGAAAGCCTGCCTCTGCCGTCCCGGCGAAGGGCCGGGCGATCACCCGGCCGATCCGGTAGGCGTCGCAGAGCTCGCGCGCGATCCGGCACAGGTCGTAGAGGCGCTCCAGGCCGAAGGCGTCCTCGTGGGCCGCGATCTGGAAGACGCTGTCGGCGGACGTGTAGCAGATCGGCCTGCCGGTCCGGACGTGCTCGGCGCCGAGCGCATCGATGATCGCGATGCCGGAGGCGTGGCGGTCGCCGAGGATGCCCGGCAGGTCCCCGAGCCGGATCAGGTCGCGCGTCAGCGCCTCGGGAAAGGCCGGCCGCGTATCCGGGAAATATCCCCACGGTTCGCGCATGGCGAGGCCGGCGATCTCCCAATGCCCGGACGGCGTGTCCTTGCCGGCCGCGGTCTCGACGGCGTGGCCCCAGGCGCCGGCGAGCGCGCCGGGCGGCGCGAGCCCCGGCGGCATCCGACCCGTGGCGGCCTCGCAGCCGAGGCCGAGGCCGAGGGCGGCCAGATGCGGCAGGCGCAACGGGCCGGAACGTAGGCCGGTGCGGTCGCCCCGCCCCGCGGCGCAGGCCTCGGCGATGTGGCCGACCGTGTCGGAGCCGGCGTCGCCGTAGCGTTCGGCGTCCGGCGCGCCGCCGATGCCGACGGAATCGAGGACGATGAGCAGTGCCCGCGCCATCGTCCTAGACCGGCTCGACGTCGGCGACGGTGTCGCTCTTCAGCGCGAAGGCCGCCGAGAACAGGGTGCGGGTGTACGCGGTCTTCGGCCGGGAGAAGATCTCATCGGCCGGTCCCTCTTCCACCACCACGCCGTTCTGCATCACCAGCACGTAGTTCGCGAGCGCGCGCACCACCTTGAGGTCGTGGCTGATGAAGAGGTAGGCGAGGCCGCGGGTGCGCTGCAGGTCGCGCAGCAAGGTCACGATCTGCGACTGCACCGAGCGGTCGAGCGCGGAGGTCGGCTCGTCGAGGACGACGAAGCGGGGGTCGAGCACCATCGCCCGGGCGATGGCGATGCGCTGGCGCTGGCCGCCGGAGAACTCGTGCGGGTAGCGGTCCATCGCCGCCGGATCGAGCCCGACATCGGTGAGCGCCTGCGCGACGATGGCGCGATGCTCGCGCTTCGGCACGCCCTGCACCACCAGCCCCTCGGCGACGATGTCGGCCACCGACATCCGCGGCGAGAGCGAGCCGTAGGGGTCCTGGAAGACCACCTGCATGTCCTTGCGCAGGGGCCGCATCGCCGCGACGCCGTAGGTCTCGATGTCGCGGCCGAGGAAGACGATCGGCCCCTCCGACGCCGTCAGCCGCAGCAGCGCGAGGCCCAACGTGGTCTTGCCCGAGCCGGATTCGCCGACGACGCCGACGGTCTCGCCGGCACGGACCCGCAGGGCGACGCCGTCGACCGCCTTGACGTAGCCGGCGGTGCGCCGGAGCCAGCCCTCCTTGAGCGGAAACCACACCTTCAGCGGGCCGGCCTCGACCAGCGCCTCGGCATCCGCCGCGACCGGGTTGCCCCGGCCCTTCGGCTCGGAGGCGATCAGGCGCTGCGTGTACGCGTGCTGCGGGTCGGCGAACACCGCGGCGACCGGGCCGGCCTCGACGATCCGACCGTTCAGCATCACGCAGACCCGCGCGGCGATGCGCTCGACGATGCCGAGGTCGTGGGTGATGAACAGCATCGCCATGCCGAGCCGCTTCTGCAGGTCGGCCAGCAGCGAGAGGATCTGCGCCTGCACCGTCACGTCGAGCGCCGTGGTCGGCTCGTCGGCGACGAGCAGATCCGGCTCGCAGGCGAGCGCCATCGCGATCATCACCCGCTGGCGCTGGCCGCCGGACAATTCGTGCGGATAGGCGCCCATGCGGCGCGCGGCATCGCGCAGGCCGACCAGCTCCAGCAATTCGAGGATGCGCGCCCGCGCCGCCTTGCCGGACAGGCCGCGGTGCAATCCCAGAACCTCGCCGATCTGCCGCTCGATGGTGTGGAGCGGGTTCAGCGAGGTCATCGGCTCCTGGAACACCATGGTGATGTCGGCGCCGCGGACCTTGCGCATCGCGCGCTCCGGCAGGGCGAGCAGGTCGCGCCCCTTGAACACGATCCGCCCGCCCGGATGGTGGGCGGCGCCGTCGAGGAGTCGCAGGATCGAGAGCGCGGTGACCGACTTGCCCGATCCCGACTCGCCGACCAGCGCCACGGTCTCGCCCGGCAGGATCGTGAACGACACGCCATCGACGGCGCGGCTCTCGCCTTCGCGCGATCGGAAGGCGACCGAGAGATCCTCGACGGAAAGCAGCGGCTCGGGCATCAATCGCGTTCGTTCCGGGGCAGGTGCGGTCTCTATAGCGCGGCGGCGGCCCGACGGCGAACCACCCGGGGGCCAACAGGGGGGCGGCATGTCGGCAGAGACCTTCGCGGCGACGATCCGTGCGGCGCTGGGCAGCGCGCCGGGCACCGAGGCGTTGACGATCACCGGGACGGGGACCCTGCCTTCGGCCTTTCCAGTCACCGACCTCGCCGCCGGCTCCGTTGCCGCGGCGGGGCTGGCGATCGCCGACCTCGTCGGCACCGTCGGCGCGACGCCGGCCGTCTCGGTCGACCGCCGCCTCGCCTCGCTGTGGTTCCGCACCTCGTTCCGCCCGATCGGATGGGCGCTGCCGGTCCTGTGGGACCCGGTGGCGGGCGACTACCGCACCCGCGACGGCTGGATCCGGCTCCACACCAATGCGCCGCATCACCGCGCGGCGGCCGAGCGCGTGCTCGGCGCGCAAGCCGACCGCGCGGGCATGGCGGCCGCCGTCGCCGGCTGGGACAAATCCGATCTGGAGGCGGCGATCGTGGCGGAGGGCGGCTGCGCGGCCGTGATGCGCTCGGTCGAGGTTTGGGCCGCGCATCCGCAGGGGGCGGCGGTCGCGGCCGAGCCGCTCGTCGCCTTCGATCCCGGCGCAGCCGCCCGCTCCAATTGGAAGCCCGAACCCGCGCGGCCGCTCGCGGGCCTGCGCGTCCTCGATCTGACGCGGGTGCTCGCCGGGCCGGTGGCGACCCGGTTCCTGGCCGGCTTCGGCGCCGAGGTCCTGCGGATCGACCCGCCGGGCTGGAACGAGCCCGGCGTCGAGGTCCATATGACGCTGGGCAAGCGATGCGCCCGGCTCGACCTTCGCCGCGAGGCCGACCGCAACCGGTTCGAGGCGCTGCTCACCGGCGCCGACATCCTCGTGCACGGCTACCGGCCCGAAGCGCTCGACCGCCTCGGCTACGGCGCCGCGGCACGGCGTGCCCTCTCGCCCGGGCTGATCGACGTCAGCCTCGACGCCTACGGCTGGACCGGCCCCTGGGCCGGACGCCGCGGCTTCGACAGCCTGGTGCAGATGAGCTGCGGCATCGCCGAGGCCGGGCAGGCGTGGCGGAACGCCGACCGGCCGGTGCCTCTGCCCGTCCAGGCCCTCGACCACGCCACCGGCTACCTTCTGGCCGCCGCCGCGATCCGCCTCCTTGAGCGACGTTTGCGCGACGGGCGTGCCGGCGCGGCGCGCCTTTCGCTGGCCCGGACGGCGCGGCTGCTCCTCGACGCCGAGCGGACGGGCTCGATGGAGGCGTTCGCGCCGGAAACCGACGACGACTTCGATGCCGGCGTCGAGGCGACGCCGTGGGGCCCGGCCCATCGCCTGCGCCCGCCCCTGGCGGTCGCCGGCGCGCCGGTCCGATGGTCCCTCCCCGCGCGCCGCCTCGGGACCGACCGCCCCGCCTGGACGTGATGCGGCGGATTGATCGCCGGTTGCAGGGCGCTAGAACGGTGCATGTGGGATGGATCGGTCTTGCGGCGCACGGCGCCCGCGACCGCAAGGGGCACGATCGCGAGGCATGACCGTTCCCATTCGTGGCGTGAGGTGTTTCCAGATAGCCCCTCGTTCAGCACCCTTCCCTCCCCCCTCTGCGGGGGAGGGTGGCCCGCGCAGCGGGTCGGGAGAGGGGAGCGCCGCATCCGGCACTGTCGCTCCCCTCTCCCGACCCTCGCTGACGCGAGGCCCACCCTCCCCCGCAGAGGGGGGAGGGAAACGCGCGTGTTCGGATCGGTATCACACCAGCATTCTTGATTATGCCTGGTGCAACGCATGGGTTCGCATCGCCGGAGGGTTGCTCAAATCCCCTCGGCATCGCGCCGCCTTCGCCCTCCTGGCGACCACCCTCCTCCTCGCCACGCCCGCACACGCCGTCCCCTCCGACGGCGCCACCGAGACCGTCGAGCAGGCGTTGTGCCGGCTGATCGAGGGATCGGCGCGGGCGCGCGGGCTGCCGGTGCCGTTCCTGACGCGATTGATCTGGCGCGAGAGCGCGTTCCGCGTCGGCGTGGTCAGCCCGGTCGGGGCGCAGGGCGTCGCCCAGTTCATGCCCGGCACGGCGCGCGAGCGCGGGCTGGCCGATCCGTTCGACCCCGAGCAGGCGATCCCGCATGCCGCCCACCTGCTGGCCGACTTGAAGCGGCAGTTCGGCAATCTCGGTCTGGCCGCGGCCGCCTACAACGGCGGCCCGGGCCGGGTGACGAGCTGGCTTGCCGGCAGCGGCGGCCTGCCCGCCGAGACCCGCGCCTACGTGCTCGCGATCACCGGCGCGCCCGCCGAGGACTGGCGCGGCGGCGCATCCCGGATCGAGATCGGGCCGCCGGAAGGGGGCGGGGCCAAGAGCACTGACGCCAAGAGCGCTGACACCAAGAGCGCCGAGACCAAGCCGGGCGAGGCCAAACCCGGCGAGACGAAGCCCGCGGACGCCCGGGTGCCCGCGTCGGCGAAGGTCGAGACCGCACCCGAGCCGGCGCAGACCTGCCTTCAGGTCACGGCCGCCTTGCGCATCCCGTCGCGCGGCGACCGCTTCGCCATCGGCCCCAACGAAGGGCCGGCCGCGCCGTGGGGCATCCAGCTCGCCGGCAACTTCTCGAAATCGCTGGCGCTGGCGACCTTCTCCCGGGCGCGCGCCACGTACGCCAAGGTGGTCGGCGAGGTCCGCCCGATGATCATCGGCACGCGCCTGCGCAATCGCGGCACCCGCGCGTTCTACCGCATCCGCATCCCGGCCGAGAGCCGGCAGGCGGCCGACGGGCTGTGCGGCCGGATCCGCAGCGTCGGCGGCGCCTGCATCGTGCTGCGCACCTGACGCGTCGACGGAGTTCGGCGCGATCCGGTCATGAATCCGCCCCGAGCCGCATGCATCTGGCCTTTGCGGCCCAATCGGACATCGAATGACACGAATCCTCACGGCTCTCGCCAGCCTGGCATGCCTCGCGCTCGCCGCAATCGGCATCGCCGCCTGCTCGCCGCTCGCCCTGTTCGATGCGATCGGCCCGCGGGATTCCGGCGGCCGGCAGGTGCTGCGGGACGAGCCGTTCGGCGAGGGCCCGCGGCGTCGCCTCGACGTCTACGCGCCCGTGAACGCGCCCGAGAACGCGCCGGTGCTGGTGTTCTTCTACGGCGGCTCCTGGCAGAACGGCTCGAAGGCGGATTACGCCTTCGTCGGACAGGCGCTCGCCGCGCAGGGCTTCGTCACCGTGCTGCCGGACTACCGGCTCTATCCCGAGGCGCCCTTCCCCGGCTTCCTCGAGGACGGCGCAGCCGCCGTCGCCTGGGTCCGCGACAACATCGCAACCTATGGCGGCGACCCGCGCCGCATCGTGCTCGCCGGGCACTCGGCCGGTGCCTACAACGCGGTGATGCTCGGCTTCGACACCCGCTACCTCAAGGCGGCCGGGGTCGACCCGAAGGTGATCCGTGCGGTCGCCGGCCTGTCCGGCCCCTACGACTTCCTGCCGTTCGACCAGGACACCTCGCGCAAGGTGTTCGGCCAGGCGCCGGACCTGCGCGCGACTCAGCCGGTGACCTTCGCCGGCCCGAGCGCGCCGCCGGCCTTCCTCGCGACCGGCGCCGACGACACGATCGTCCGCCCGCGCAACACCCAGAGCCTCGCCGAGACGCTGCGCAACGCCCGCGTGCCGGTGCAGGAGCGGATCTATCCCGGGCTCGACCACGCCGACACCCTGCTCGCGCTCTCCGTCACCTTCCGGTCGAAGGCGCCGGAGCTCGCCGAGATGGCGGCCTTCCTCCGGACGCAGGCGACGAGCCGGCAATCGATGACGATCGGGCGGCGCTGATCGCTCCGTCAAGGTTACCCGCAATCGGACGAGACCGCGGGCAGGTTCGGGGCGACGGCGTGCTCCGTCCGGACTATTATGGTGCGCGGTTCCAGACCGCGGATGGCCGGTGAGGGCGGGTTCGTGTCAGCGGCGCACGGCATCAGGGCTGAGGCGGCCGTCAGTCGGTCGCGATCGCTGCCGGGACGCGACATCCCGGACGCCGTCCGCCTGCCGTTCGTCACCGTCGTGCTGGTCCTGCTCTGGAACCATCTCTGGTTCAGCGACCTCGCCAACCGCAGCCTCCTGAGCGACCCGGAAGCCGGCAGCCTCTTCACCCAGGCGCTTTTCGTCATCCTCGGCACGGCGATGCTGATGGTCCTCGGGCGGCTCGGCTTCGCCAGGCTGCGCCCCCTCGCCTCCTGGCCGCTCCTGCTGCTCGGCGGCTGGCTCGGCATCACCACCCTCCTCTCCACCGACCCGATGCTGTCGATCCGCCGGATCGTGCTGTTCGGCATCGTCGCGCTGCTCGCCGCGGGCGTTCTCGTGGTCGCGCGCAACGGGCGCCAGTTCGCCACCGCGCTGGCGCTCGCCGCCGGCATCGTGCTGGCCGCGAGCTATCTCGGCGTCGCGCTCGTCCCCAACCTCACCATCCACTCGGCCTTCGACGTCACCGGGGAATACAACCACATCGGCCTGTGGCGCGGGATCTTCACCCACAAGAACGAGGCCGGCTCGGCGATGTCGATGATCGCGGTCTGCGGCCTCTACGTCGCCGCCGTGCTGCACCGGGGCCTGGGCTGGACCATCACGGCGGGGGCGCTGGTCTTCATGGTCTTCGCCGGCTCGAAGACGCCGCTTGCCGTGCTGCCCCTCGTCCTGCTGGTCTCGGTCCTGTGCAGCCGTCTGCGCGGGGGGACGATGCGCGGGCTGCTGCTGGTCGGCCCGGTGGCGCTGCTCATCGTCGCGACCATCGGTTCGGTGCTGCTGCCGCCGATCCGAACGGTGCTGGACGCGATCATTCCCGACGCGACCTTCACCGCGCGCAACGAGATCTGGGCCTTCGCGATCGAGCACGTCGTCGTGCACCCGATCCGCGGCTGGGGCTACGGCGCCTTCTGGCTGACCGACCGCACCGTCTACGGCGGCGGCGCCGACCCGGGCTCGGACTGGGTGCAGACCGCGACGCAGGCGCACAACTCCTTCCTCGACGCCGCACTGATCATGGGCTTGCCCGGCGCGCTGCTGCTCCTGAACGCTCTCGTCGTGGCCCCGATCCGCGACCTGCAGCGGGCCAGCGCCGGGCGGCCGCTCGACGCTCAGACGCTGTTCTTCCTGCGCATCTGGATGCTGGCGGTGATCTCGGCCTCGTTCGAGAACGTGCTGCTGAACGCCAACACCGTCCTGTGCGGCATGACCATGCTCGCGGTGTTCGGCCTGCGCCTGCGCACCGCCTACCGCCCGGTCGCCTGACCCGAACGCGACGGCGGCGGTCGCGGCCCGGGACAGGCGGGGCGCGACGCCCTATGTCGATGGGATGATCGATTTCCAGACCGTCGGCGACCTCTGCAACGCCCACCACATCGCCGAGGAGGAGGTCGACGCCGCGGTGGCCGCCTACCTCGCCGACCCGCTGCCGCCGATCTTCGTGTTCCGGCAGGGTTATCGGCTGAACCTGATGAAGGCGGTGCGCAACCACCAGGGCGCACGGGTCTTCATGGAGCGCGAGGATGTCGGCATCGCGCTGAAGCGCCCGTTCGTCCGCGCGGCGATCCTGCAGGCGCGGCCGAAGGGCTGAGCGATCACGCTCAGTCCGGCAGCGCGAACACCACCAGCGCGTCGCCGGTGCCGAAGCCGGAAGCCTTGGTGAAGGACGAGCCGCCGGCCGCCACCGCGACGTACTGCTTCCCGTCGAGGCTGTAGGTAATCGCCGGGCCGCTGATGCCGGCGCCGCACTGAAACCGCCACAGGATCTCGCCGGTGCCGGCATCGTGCGCGTCGAGATGGCCGTCCTCCTCGCCGGAGAAGACCAGGCCGCCCGCCGTCGCCAGCGTGCCGCCGGCAAGCCGGCTCTCGGACCTCATCGACCAGGCGATGGTGCCGCCCTTGGCGAGGTCGACCGCCGTGAGCGTGCTGAAGCTCGGCTCGCCCTTCGCCTCGCCGGTCTCGGTGTAGCGGATCTCCGGCCGTCCGGGGCCGCCGGGCACGGTCTTGACGGTGTAGGTGGTCGCCCCGTGCCGGACCTGTGCGAAGGCGAGACCGCTCGCGGCATCGTAGGCCGTCGGCGGCCAGGACACGGCGCCGAGCGGGCCCGGCGCGACCACGGTGCCTTCCGCCGTCGGGGGGGCGAACAGATTCTTCTGCGCAATCAGCGGGGCCGAGCGCTCGAGCAGCCGGCCCGTGGCGCGGTCGTGGACGTAGATCCAGCCGGTCTTGCTGGCGGAGGCGACCGCCTTCACCGGGCCGTCCTTCCCGTTCAGGTCGAGCAGGAACGGCGGGCTCGCTACGTCGTAGCCCCACTCGTCGTGCGGCACCTGCTGATAGTACCAGCGCAGCGCGCCGGTCTTCGCGTCGAGCGCCACGAGGCTCATCGTGTAGAGGTTGTCGCCCGGCCGCGAGAGCCCGAAATTCTGCGGCGCCGGGTTGCCGGTGCCGAGATAGATCAGGCCGAGATCCGGGTCGAAGGCCGGGGTCATCCAGAGCGATCCGCCGCCGACCCGCCATGCCTCTCGGTTGGCCGGCGCTGCCGCCTTCTCGGCGGCGACGTCGCGATGCAGCGGGACGCCGTCGGCGGTGGTCTCGACGTATCCACCCTCCCAGCCGTCGGCCTTGGTGACGTACCAGCGCCAGCGTTCTTCGCCGGTCTTCGCATCGTAGGCGGCGAGCCACCCGCGGCGCCCGTAGCCGCCCTCGATCCCAACGACCGAGCCGCCGTCGAGGCCGCCCTTCTCGTCCTCGACATGGAGCCCGTAGCCGGCGCCGCTCACCCCGACGATGACGAGACCGTCGGCGACGAGCGGCGGCATCTTGAAGCCGAGGCGGCTCGAGCCCTGCACCGGCTTGCCGCCGAGCTGCGCCGTCAGCCCCGATGCGGTCTCGGACTCGCCTTCCTCCGGGCGCACGGCCTCGTGGTCCCACACGACCTTTCCGGACTTGGCGTCGAGCGCGATCACCCGCCCGTCCATCGTCGCCTGGAACACGAGGCCGTCGGAGACGGCGACGCCGCGGTTCGAGGGCGGCCCGAAGATCTTCTCGGTGCGCGGCTTGTGGGTGTAGGTCCACAGCACCCGGCCGGACTTCGCGTCGAGCGCCGCAACGTTGTTCTGCGTGGTCGAGAGGTAGAGCGCGCCGTCGACCATCACCGGCTGGGCCTGGAAGTAGCCGGTCACCCCGGTCTGGAACATCCAGGCCGGCCGGAGCCGCCCGACGTTGCTCCGGTCGATCGCCGTGAGATCGGAGAAATTCCGGTTGGAATGGTCGTGCCCGAAGGTCGGCCAATCGCCGGCGGGCTCGGCGGCCCGCGCCGGCAGGGCGAGCGCAAGGAGCGACATGGCGGCAACGGTCGATGTCGTCCTGGATGAACGCGGCACGCCGGCTTCCTCCCGCTCGGCGCGCAGGGCCGAGATGATTTCTTCTGGTTGCAGCCGGTAAGCGTTATCCCGCGAACTGTCGAACCGGACGAACGTCGCCGGCGCATCGATCCGCGGCCGCACCGGATCTCAGAGGGCGTTCGCTCAATGCCCCGCCGGCGCGTCGCCGCCGCGCTCGACCCGCTTGAGGATCATCGCCAGCGGCACCGCCGAGGCCGAGACGAGGCAGAGCGCCCAGAACACGTCGATGTAGGCGAAGAACGCCGTCTGCGTCGCGAGCTGCTGCCCGATCCAGGCGGTGGCCTGCCCCTGCGCGTCGACGCCGGGAGTGCCGTGCACCGTGAAGTACTGCGTCGCCTGCCGCATGGTCTCCTGGTAGGCCGGGCTCGTGGTGGTGACGCTCTCCGACAGCCGGCTCTGATGGAACTGGCTGCGATAGGCCAGGATGTTTTGCGCCAGCGACACGCCCATCGACCCGCCGACGTTGCGGGCGACGTTGATCAAGGCCGAGGCCTGGTCGGTCTGCGACTTTTCGATGCCCTCGTACGAGGCGGCGGTGATCGAGATGAAGATCATCGGCAGGCCGATGCCGATGTAGATCCGCGACCAGGCGAAGAACCAGAACGTGGAATCGCCGTAGATCCGGGTCAGGTCGTACATCGCCAGCGCCACGATCGTCGCGCCGGTGGCGATCAGCCATTTCGGCTGGAAGTAGCCGGACACCTGCCCGATCACCAGCATCATCGCCACGGTGACGAGGCCGCCGGGCGCCAGCACGAGCCCCGAGATGGTGGCGGTGTAGCCGTAATAGTCCTGCGTGATCTGCGGGATGAACTGCGTCGTCGCGATCAGGATCGCACCGGTGGCGAGCATGACCAGGAAGCACGAGCCGAACTGGCGCTTGCCGAGAAGGCGCAGGTCGACGGCCGGGTTCTTCGCCCTCAGAAGCCACGGGATCATCGCGACGAACGACACCACGGCGAGAACACCGAAGACCTGGATCAGCGGCGAGCCGAACCAGTCCTTGCGCTGGCCCTCGTCAAGGCAGACCTCGAGCGAGCCAAGGAAGGTCGCCACCAGGAGGAAGCCGACGATGTCGAACCGGATGCCCTTCTTCCGCAGCGCCTTGCGCTCCTTCACCGCGGCTTCGGAATCTTCCAGGAGCCACCACATCAGCGCCAGCGCGATAACGCCGACGGGGCCGTTGATCAGGAAGCACCAGTGCCAGGAGACGTTGTCGGACAGCCAGCCGCCGAGCGTCGGGCCGACGACCGGCGCGACGACGATCGCGAGCCCGTAGAGCGCGAAGGCTTGGCCCCGCTTGGCGGGGGTGAACGAGTCGGCGAGGATCGACTGCGCCAGGGGCGCCATGCCGCCGCCGCCGAGCCCCTGGATCACGCGGAACACGAGCAGCGAGTTCAGGTCCCAGGCGAAGCCGCAGGCGATCGAGGCGACGGTGAACAGCGCGACGCTGGCGATGAAGAACGCCTTGCGGCCGTAGCGCTTGGCCAGGAAGCTCGATGCGGTGAGCGCGATCGCGTTGGCGACGAGGTAGCTCGTGACCACCCACGCCGCCTCGTCCGGCCCGACCGCGAGCCCGCCCGAGATATAGCGGAGCGCGACGTTGGCGATGGTGGTATCGAGCACCTCCATGAAGGTCGCGAGCGCGACGACGAGCGCCACCGCCCACGGGCTGTGGCCGCCCGCGGTGCGCGGCAGGCCGCCGGACGTCGCCTTTGCCTTTCCCGCATCCTTGCCGCCGGCCTTGCGCGAACCGCCGCCCGCCGCGGCGGCCCCGGCGCTCATCGCACCCGCACCGTCGGCACGATCGACATGCCGGGGCCGATCGACACGTCCTGCGGCCATTCGTCGACGACGATCTTCACCGGCACGCGCTGCACCACCTTCACGTAGTTGCCGGTGGCGTTCTGCGCCGGCAGCAGGCTGAAGGCGGTGCCCGAGCCGGGCTGAACCGAGGCTACCTTCCCGTTGATCTTGCGGTCGGGATAGGCGTCGATCTCGATCCTCACCGACTGGCCCGGGCGCATGTCGGTGATCTGCGTCTCCTTGTAGTTGGCGACGACCCACTTCTCGTCGGGCACGAACATCGCCAGCGATTGGCCGGCCTGAGCGTACTGCCCGACTGCGCCGGTGAGCTGCACGACCCGGCCCGGCTGCGCCGCCGTCACCGTCGTGTAGCCGAGGTTCAGCACGGCCTGCGCCGCCTGCGCATCGGCGTTGGCGAGGCTGGCCTCGGCCGATGCCCGCTGCGCCTGGAGCGAGCCGATCTGCTTCTGCGCCTGCACCACGCTGGCGTTCGCGCTCGTCAGCGCGGCCTGGCGCTGCTCGAGGGTCGAGGTCGAGGATTGCGATTGCTGCACGGTGCCGGCGCCGCGGCTGGCGAGATCCTTGTAGCGGGCGGCATCCGCCTTCGCGAAGTCGAGCGCCGCCTGGTTCTGCGTCACCTGCGCCTTGGCGACGTCGATCTGCGCCCTCTGCGCCTCGACCTGCGCGTCGACGTTCTGGATCGACGCCTTGGCCGAGGCGATCTGCGCCTGGGCCTGCTCGAGGGCGACCTGGTAATCGCGCCGGTCGATCTGGAACAGGGTCGCGCCGGTGTCGACGTGCTGGTTGTCGGTGACCGAGAGCGCGACGACGTAGCCGGACACCTTCGGCGCGATCGAGAACTGGCGCGCGTCGACGAAGGCGTCGTCGGTGGATTCGTAAGGGTGCAGGTAGATCTGCCAGTAGAAGAACCCGGCGATCCCAAGGAGCACGATCGCGATCCCGCCGAGGACGAACCACCACGGATGGCGCTTGAGGATAACCGGCCGGTTCTCGTCGTCCTCGCCCTCGGACGACGCGTCCTGATCGGGCTCGGCCTTGCTCTCGTCGGCCTCGTCGCCCGCAGGAGGATCCTTCTCCTGCGGCTTGAGATCGATGATGTCGCGTCGGTCGGGCGCCTCCCGGTCGTCGGGGCGCGTCTGCGGGTCCAGGGCCGTCGCCTGGCGCTGATCGTCTAGCATCGAAAAGAAACCGCCTGCGCCCGCGCCGAACACTGCCGAAGCGGCCGGAGCGAACGAATAACCCGCCTCACCGACTAAAAAGGCGATGCGACGGCAAAGTTCCGCTGCGCTTCGCCGCGCCGTTCGCCCCCGCGGAACAGGGCCGAGGGGAACGGGTGTTGCGGTGCGGCGTTTTCGCGCCGGAGTACCGTACCGATCACCAGCGAGCCGATGCGATGGCCCTCTTCTCCCGAACCCATCCGACCGGCGTCCCGCTCGTCGGGACCGCGCGCCTCGACGCGATGAGCCGGACGCTGGCGCGCAACTGGTGGCTCGTCGCCCTGCGCGGCGTCGTCGCCATCCTGTTCGGCGTGATGGCCTTCGTGGCGCCGGCCGCCTTCGTCCTGTCGCTGGTGTGGTTCTTCGCCGCCTACATGGTCGTCGACGGCGTGTTCGCGATCGTCGCTTCGGTCCGGGCGGCACAAGCCCACGAGCGCTGGGGCTTCCTGCTGATCGAGGGCCTGCTCGACATCCTGGTCGGCGTCGCGGCCTTCTTCGTGCCCGGCGCCGCCGTCTGGGCCTTCGTCCTGCTCGTCGCGATCTGGGCGATCGTCACGGGCGCGCTCATGATCGCGGCCGCCTTCCGCCTGCATCTGCATTTCGGACGCTGGTGGCTCGGCCTCGGCGGACTGGTCTCCATCCTGTTCGGTGCGGTGCTGCTCGTCGAGCCGGGCATGTCGGCGCTGGTGCTCACTTGGTGGCTCGGCGCCTACGCCGTCGCCTTCGGCGTCCTGCTGGTCGTCCTCGGCTTCCGCCTGCGCGACCGCCACGAGGCGGCCGGCTCGCCGATGCCCTTCCGCCACGGCGTCTAAGAGACCGGACGTCTCGGCGGACGCCACACGGCATAGCTTCGCTCCGCCCGATCGTTCTAGAACGGCAGCGCCGGCGGGGCTGTGGCGTCGCACGGGCCGCCGTTCAGGAACACGATGCCTCCACCCGATCCGGATCGACGCCCCCCCGACGACGCCTCGCCCGATGCCGGTGCCGCGGCGCGGGAGGCGGCTGCCGCCGCCAAGGTGCTGGCGCGCCAGCTCGGCATCCTCGCAGCCGGTGCCGCGCGCGGCGCCGGGCGCAGGGGCCGGGAGGCGGCGCGCGCCACCGGATCGCTCGTCGGGGGCCTCGCGGCACGCCGCCGATCCAAAGCTCCGGCCGAGGCTGACGCCCCCATCGCGGGTCCGGCGACCGCCGGGTCCGCGCCGTCGCGCTTCGCCATCCGCGGGCGTTCGCTGCGCCCCGCCCTCCTGGTCGCCGGCGCCGTCGTCGCGTTGCCGCTCGTTGCGCTGGCCGGCTACGTCCTGTTCGCGTTCCTGACGCTGCCGCCGCTCGGCGGCGTGGTGATCGACCAGGGCCAGCGCGCGCTCACCGTCGAGGCCGACGACGGCCGGGTCTTCGCCACCCGCGGCGCGTTCCGGGGGCAGCCGATCACCAAGGCGGAGCTTCCGCCCCATCTCGCCCAGGGGATCGTCGCCATCGAGGATCGGCGCTTCTACAGCCATTGGGGCATCGACCTGCGCGGGCTGGTGCGCGCGGCCTGGCGCAACGCCGTCGGCGGCGGGGTGCGCGAGGGCGGCTCGTCGATCACGCAGCAATATGTCCGGCTGACCTCGCTCAACCAGGAGAAGACCCTGCGCCGCAAGATCCAGGAGGCCTTCCTGGCGTTGCGGGTCGAGTCCGAGATGAGCAAGGACGACATCCTCCTCGGCTACCTCAACACCGCCTATTTCGGGGCCGGCGCCTACGGTGCCGACGCGGCGGCGCGGCGCTACTTCGGCAAGGGCGCGAAGGCGCTGACCCTGCCGGAAGCGGCGATGCTCGCCGGGCTGGTGCGGGCGCCCTCGCAGCTCGCCCCGACGCGCAACTTCGGCGGCGCCAAGGAGCGCGCCGACGTGGTGCTGCAGACCATGGTCGAGACCGGCGCGATCACCGCGGAGGCCGCCGACGCGGCGCGGGCCAAGACCGTGACGCTGCGCACGCCGCCGGAGACGCCGCCGGGCAGCAACTACTTTCTCGACCTCCTCGCCGCCGACGCCAAGAAGCTCACAGACGCGCCGGGCGACCTCACCGTGCGCTCGACCCTCAACCTCGATCTCCAGAGCCTCGCCGAGGGAATCGTCGCACGCCGCCTCGACGCCGAGGGCGGCAAGAAGAAGATCGGCCAAGGCGCGCTCGTCGCGATGTCGAAGGACGGCGCGATCCTCGCGATGGTGGGCGGGCGCGACTACGAGGACAGCCAGTTCAACCGCGCGACCCAGGCCAAGCGCCAGGCCGGCTCGCTGTTCAAGCTGTTCGTCTACCTCACCGCCTACGAGAACGGGCTGACCCCGGAGACCGTGCTGGTCGACCGCCCGGTGCAGATCGGCGACTGGGAGCCGCAGAACGCCAACAACCGGTTCCGCGGCGCCGTGCCGCTGCGGACCGCCTTCGCGCTCTCGATCAACACGGTGGCGGCCCAGCTCGGCGAGGAGCTCGGCATCCCGGCCGTGATCGCGACGGCAAAATCCCTCGGGGTGCAGTCCGATCTGCCGAACGTGCCGAGCCTCGCGCTCGGCTCGGCCGAGGTCACGCTGCTGGAGATGACACGCGCCTATGCCGGCATTCTGGCCAACCGCACGCCGGTGGAGAGCTTCGACATCCACGCGATCCGCGGCGGAGCGCCGGCCCCGCTCTATCTGCGCCCCGACGCCAAGCCCGCCGCCGGCCTGCCGGGCGACAGCCGCACGATGATGCTCGATTCGCTGCAGGCGGTGGTCGACGGTGGAACCGGCAAGGGCGCGCGCGTGTCCGGCTTGGCCGTCGGCGGCAAGACCGGGACGACGCAGGATTACCGCGACGCCTGGTTCATCGGGATGACGCCCGACATGGTCGTCGGCGTCTGGGTCGGCAACGACGACAATTCCGCGATGAATCGCGTCGGCGGCGGCGACGTCCCGGCCTCGATCTTCCGCGATTTCGTGCAGCGGGCCTCGGCGCAGATGGCCAAGGGCCGCAAGCGCCCCTCCGCGGTCAAGGCCGAGCCGCAGCCGGCCGAAGCGGTGCCGCCCGCGCCCGCAGCCGCCGCGCCGGCCGCCGGCCCCGAGGCGCGCGGCGTGCCCGAGGTGATCGACACCGGCACCCTGTCGTTCCGCGGCCGCACCGTGCGGCTCGCCGGCGTCGACGGCCAGGGCGGCCATTTCGCCCGCCAGCTCGCGCGCTACCTGCGCCGCCGCGAGGTGGTGTGCGCACCCGATGCCGGCGGAACCCAAGGCACCCGCTGCCGCATCGACGGCGACGACCTCGCCGCGCTGATCCTCTCGGCCGGCGGCGCCCGCGCCAGCGAGGACGCGCCGCCCGACCTGCTCGCGGCGGAGGAGCAGGCGCGGTCGGAACGCACCGGGATGTGGGGTGGGCGCCGCTGAGGAAACGTCCCGGCTTACCCGGGGCCTTGCATGCGATCCGGGCCCGCGGCGATCGACGAAGCGCTCCGGTTGGAGGCGGCCGTTCATAACGCGTTGTAGAACCCGATCGCCTCCTCGAGCTCGCGCTCCTCGTAGCCGAAATGCGAGATCACGATCTGCTCGAAGGTCTCGTAGATCCTGCCCAGGGCGAGGGCGTAGTCCCGGCGCGGATCCACGGCGATGGCGCGCGCGATCTGCAGGATGCGTTCGAGCAGGGCGTGAACGGTCCGGTGCTCCGCGCCGAGGCGGTCGAGGACCGGGCGCATGCTTGCGTCCTACCTGATGGCCGGGAAGACGCTGCCTTCCTCGATGTCGTGATGCATCTGGAGCATCTGGCATTGTTGCCCGCACAGGTTGCCGAACGCGCGGTAGTTCGCGACCATCGACAGGGACGCGACGCCCTCGGACACGGCCTCGACGGTGCCGGTCCCCGACCGGAACCGGTCGAGCGCAGCGCGGACGGCGGCAAGCTCGGCGAGGTGGTGCCGGTGATACAGGCCCAGGCGCCGCCCTCGGGCGCGTTGCATCGGGGTGACGCCGGGGATGGCCGGTGCACTGGGCCGGGTCGCGTCGTCGAGGAAGGGGATCCCTTCCAGGGTCAGGATGGGTTCGACCGTCATGGCGGGCAGGCTTTCGCTTCGGAACTCGTGGGAAGGGCGAGGGACCGGGTTCGCGCCTCCGCGTCAGCCCGCCGGTTGGCGCCTCTTCAGCTCCATGTTCTCGATGTAGAGCAATTGGAGGCTCTTGAAGACGCCGGCGAGATACGACGCGTAGGTCGGCAGGGTGTCTGCGGCGAGGCCCGCGCGTGTCGCGAAATGCGCGACGATGGCATCGGACTCGGCGGTGAGGACGCCGGGCGTCAGCTCGGCCGTCGGATAGGCGACCCGGGTTCCGGTTCGTGCGAGAAGGCTGCCGATCGCCGTCTGCTCCTTCGTGCCTGGGACGAACTCCCGCAAGGTCACGTGGTCGAGCTGCCCGGTTTCCAGGAGGAACAGGCGGACCTTGAAGCAGAACGGGCAGCCGGCCATCAGGTAGATGACGGGCTTGAACGGGGTATCGGTCATCGTCGGGTTTCCTGTTCGATGCGGGCTCGAAAGGTCGATGCGGCCGGAGCAAACGACGTCCGCCGCTATCCTGAGAGGCATCAGCACAGCCGGGCGACGGCGAGGCTCGCGACCAGCAGCAGGATCGCCGGCGAGGGCGAGGACGGCAGCACCGGGAGGTGGGCGAGGATCGCACCTGTCATGTTCGCCGCGAGCCTGACGGCACCGAAGAACCCGTAGCCCGGCACCAGGAGGGTCGCGGCTCCGACGACCTCGATCACGCCCGTGACGATCCCGAGCCATTGCCCGAGGCCGATCTGATCGAAGGACTGGATCATGATCGGAACGCCGGCGCGCTTGGCACCGCCGGCCCCCAGGCAGGCGACGACGAGCAACGCCGTCAGGATCGGGATGGTGATGTCGCGAGCGCGCGCGGGCGCAGCTGCAGGAGCGACCAGGGTCTGCGACATGCGCGATCTCCTTGCTGGACGGTGAAGCCGGAGCGATCGCCGGTCGCGCGCGCCGATGCACGGGGTTCCGTCTCGTGACTCGGTTTCGCTAAGTGACCGGGTCATGATATGAGTTCGCGGAACCGTCGCAAGACGGCACAAACCGGATACCGAGGTTACATGGATGTAACTGCGTCCCAGGCGAAGCACTCGCCCGAGTGCCTGCGGGTCTCGCAACTGCTGTCGCGCATCGGCGACAAGTGGACCGTGCTCGTGATCATGCTGTTGCGTGAGCGCGCGTGCCGTTTCAGCGAACTCAAGCGCGGCGTCGACGGAATTTCGCAGCGAATGCTGACCCTCACGCTGCGCCATCTCGAGCGGGACGGTCTGGTGACCCGGACGGTGACGCCGACCATCCCGCCGCGCGTCGACTACGAACTCACGGAGATCGGGCATTCCCTCGCGGAGCCGATCCAGGCGCTCGGGCGATGGGCGTTCGACAACCTCGCCCGGATCGACGCGGCACAGGCATCGTACGATGCGCGCGCGGAGGCGGCCTGACGCCACCCCATCGCACCCGTGGATTCACTGGCGTCGGTGACGGGCGCCGTCAGCGCTCGACGGCGTCCCCTGCGGCATGATCGGACGGCGCCGGAACATGCGGCGCGTGCTGTGGCGGTCACCGCGCAGGATGCCGAGGGACCCCGATGCGAGCGGAAACGGAAGGCCCCCCGCTGCCGCATCGGCGGCGGCGACCCCGCCGCGTTGATTCTCTCGTCCGGTGGCGCCCAAGCCTTCGAGGGTCGGGTTCGGCGACAGACGACCGTCGCCCTATCGGTCCGCGAGCCAAACGGCCTGACGCGGTCGCCGGCGGCTGCTAGCGTCCGATCCGACGCGAACAAGAACGTCTGCGGGAGGTCACGATGCGGAAACCCGTCCTGGGTCTCGCCTGGGCGCTGCTGAGCTTCGGGTCACCGGCTCTGGCCGAGCCTGCGCCCGACCATCCGGCGACCTTCAAGCCGGCGCAGCGCGAGGGCTACTTCTTCGTCGGCGGCGCCTACGAGACGGTCGCGGGCAAGGGTGCCGCCGTCGGGCAGATGTTCGTGCAGTATCACGCGCCGGTCGAGGTGGCGCAGCCCTATCCCGTGGTGATGGTGCACGGCACGGCGCAGACCGGCGTGAACTTCCTCGGCACGCCGGACGGGCGTCCCGGCTGGGTCGATCGGTTCGTCGAGAAGGGGTTTGCCGTCTACGTCGTCGATCAGGTCGGCCGCGGCCGGTCCGGCGACGATCCGGACGCCTACGGCCCCTATGCGCGGCTCGCACCGAACGACCTGGAGACGATCTTCACCGGGCAGGAGCGCTTCGACCTGTTTCCGCAGGCCAAGCTTCACACCCGCTGGCCGGGCGGGGCCGGCGTGAGGGGCAACGCGGCGTTCGACCAGTTCTACTTCTCGCAGGTGCCGTTCATCGCCAGCGCCCTGCGCAGCGAGGAGCTCGTCGACCCCGCGCTGATCGCGCTGCTCGAGAAGATCGGGCCGTCCGTCCTGCTGACGCATTCGCAGGCCGGCGTATTCGGATGGGCGGTGTCGGACCGGCGCCCCGACCTGGTGAAGGCGCATGTCGCGGTCGAGCCGAACGGGCCGACCTTCTACGACATCCGCTTCAAGGGGGGAGCGGACTGGTACGAGAAGGTCGGCGAGGCGCGCGCCCGGCCCTACGGCATCACCCGCGTGCCACTCACCTTCGATCCGCCGGTCTCGACCCCGACCGACCTCGTCGTAGCGCAGTCCGAGGCGCCGCTCCGTCCCGGCCAGATCCGCTGCTGGATCCAGGCCGAGCCGGCACGCAAGCTGCCGAATCTCGCCCGCGTACCGGCCGTGATCGTGACGGCCGAGGCCTCGTTCCGCGCGACGATGGACGACTGCACCGGCGCCTTCCTCGAGCAGGCGGGCGCCAAGCCCGACCGCTTGGCGCTGGCCGAGCACGGCATCCACGGCAACGGCCACATGATGATGCTGGAGACCAACAACGGCGAGGTCGCCGACGCGATCATCGGATGGATCGCCGGCAGGCTGAAGTAGCGGCGCGGCCTACCGGAACGGCGGCTCGTCGAAGCTGCGCAGCTTGCGCGAGTGCAGGCCGTGGCGGTCGCCGCGCAGGATGTCGAGGGCGGCGAGCCCGATCAGCAAGTGCTCGGCCACCGCTCGCTCGTAGAACGCGTTGGCCGCGCCCGGCAGCTTGATTTCGCCGTGCAGCGGCTTGTCGGAGACGCAGAGCAGCGTGCCGTAGGGCACCCGCAGGCGGTAGCCCTGCGCGGCGATCGTCCCGCTCTCCATGTCGACGCCGATGGCGCGGCTGAGGTTGATCCGGCGGCGTTCTTGGCTGAAGCGCAGCTCCCAGTTGCGGTCGTCGTAGGTGACGACCGTGCCGGTGCGCAGGCGCCGCTTCAGCGCGTCGGCCTTCTCCCCCGTGACCTGCGCGGCCGCGGCCTGGAGCGCGAGCTGCACCTCGGCGAGCGCCGGCACCGGAACGTCCGGCGGCACCAGCTCGTCGAGGATGCGGTCGCGGCGCATGTAGCCGTGGGCGAGCACGTAGTCGCCGATGGTCTGCGATTGCCGCAGGCCGCCGCAATGCCCGACCATCAGCCAGCAATGCGGGCGCAGCACCGCGAGGTGATCGGTGATCGTCTTCGCGTTCGAGGGGCCGACGCCGATATTGACCAGCGTCGTGCCCTGCGCGGTGCCGTCGGCACCTTCGGACGCGAGGTGGTAGGCCGGCATCTGGAAGCGGTGCCAGGGCGAGGCGGCCATCAGCGCCGCCGGGTCAGCGGAGGCGGCCTCGCCGCGCGTCACGGTGATGCCCCCCGGCATGACCAGCTTGGTGAAGCCCTCCGCGCCGGAGGCGAGGCGCTCCAGCCCGTGGCGGACGAACTGGTCGACGTAGCGGTGGTAGTTGGTCAGCAGGATCCAGGGCTGGACCTCGCGCCAGTCGCAGCCGGTGTAGTGCACGAGGCGACGGAGCGAGTAATCGACCCGCACGGCGTCGAACAGGGCGAGCGGGCGCGGCTCGTCGGCCATCGGCTGCCAGGTCCCGTCGGCGATCTCGTCGCCGACGAGCGAGAGCAGCGGGACCGGGAACCAGGTCGCGAGCTCGGCCGGGCTGACGCGTCCCGCGCCGAGGTCGGTGCCGGGCTCGAGCACGTAGGAATACGGGATCTCCTGCGCGCTCAGGCCGACCTCGAGCCCGACCCCGTAATCGGCCACCAGCGGCTCGAGCTGCGCCGTCAGGTAGGCGCGAAAATCGGCGGGGCTGGTGACGGTGGTGCTGTAGGTGCCCGGCGCCTGCATCTTGGCGGTCGCGCGGCTGATGCGCGGGACCGGGCCGGCGGGCCGGTAGGTCACGCGAAGCTCCGGGTAGCGGAACTGCAGCCGCTCGGCGGCGTCCGGCGGCTTGCCGCCGTCCAGCGTGCGGGTCAGCGCGGTGCGCAGGGCCTGGGTCGCGCCGGCATGCAGCTCGACCAGCCGGTCGACGGCCGTCGCGACGTCGGCCACCGCCTCCATCGGGCGCAGTTCGTTCTCAATCACGCGCGTTCCCCGTTCAGATCCTGCCTCGCCCGTCCCACCCGGCTCTACACCCCGGCGCCCGTGCGCGCGAGGCGGGGCTTGCGGTCGGCGTCGCGTTGCCCGAAAGCCGGCGGATGACCGATCGGGATGATAAGAACGCGACCAGCATGGACGCCGCCGGCGACGCGTTCGCGCGCCGCGCGGGCGAGGAGGCCGTCGCCCTCCCCGATCGCGCCGATGCCGGGCTCCACTTCATCGGCCGCATCCGCACGCCGTGGACGGTTCGCGGAGACTGCCCGAAGAACGGGCTGCAGACCGACGCGGCCTGCACCGTCGCGGTCGATCCGCGCTACGCGCCGGGCCTGCAGAACGTCGAGGGCGCGAGCCACCTGATCCTGCTGTACTGGATGGACCGGGCCGAGCGCGGCCTGCTGGTGCAGCGCCCGCGCCACGCCGACGGCAGCCGCGGCACGTTCTCGCTGCGCTCGCCGGCGCGGCCGAACCCGATCGCGCTCTCGGTGGTGGAGCTGCTCGGACGCGACGGCGCGACCCTGACGGTGCGCGGTCTCGACTGCCTCGACGGCACCCCGCTCCTCGACATCAAGCCCTACTACGCGACGACCGATTCCCGGCCCGACGCGACGGTGGACCGGGCCGGAACCGCCCGCGCATGAGGCGCCGCATCGTCGCCGGCCTCGCCGCCCTCGCCCTCGTCGGCACCGGCATCCTGATCGGGCGGATGCTCGCGGTCGCGCCGGTCAACGTCCGCGCCTACGCGCAGGGCCGGCTCACCGCGGTGCAGGTCCATCTCGACGAGGCGCCCGCCGACTACGTCTTCCTGGCCGGCGACTCCCACGCCGAGTTGGAAACGCCGGCACAGCGACCCTGCGGCCTGGAACTGGTGAACGGCGGCGTCAGCGGCGCCAGCGCGCCGGTCTACGCCGACCTCGTCGCGACCCTGCGGTTTCCGGTCCGGCCGCGGGCGGCGGTGCTGACGATCGGCACCAACGACATCCTGGCCAAGAACCACCCGCGCGAGGCCGCGGCGACGGCGCGTTACGAGGCGGCGGCGACGCGGATCATCCAACAAATGACGGCGAACACGGATCGCCTCGTCGTGACGGCGCTGCCGCCGATCGGTCGCGCGCTCGACGGGCGCCTCGACCCGCTCGCGGTCGCGGATTACTCGGATCGGCTCAAAACCCTGTGCGCGCGGCTCGGCTGCCGCTTCGCCGATCCCTTCGCCGCGATCCGCGACGGGGCGACGGGCTTCGCCAAGCCCGGCACGATGCGCGACGGGCTTCACCTTGCGGCCTACCGGCCCGTGCTCGGCGCGCTCGCGCCGGCCCTGTGCGACCCTACGCCGCCCTGATCGGATCCCCGCACGGCCAAAAAGGTTGTGTCGGCGGAGACAAGTTTCCAGCCGGCAGGTGCGCGACGGGTGCGATCGGGTCTAAGTATTCCGGATACCGGGACGATCCGGCAACGCGCGAGCGGATGCGCGGCGGAACACGTCTCGGCGGGGCATGGTCAATGGGTGGATCGATCGCCGGCGCACAGGAATCCCCCGCGGTGAGCCGGGACGAGCCCGCCATCGTCGATCCCGACGTCTACGTGCCGGCACTGCTGACGCACCTGTCGAACACGCTGACCAACAACGCCTCGATCTTCTACCGGCAGCATTTCGGGGTCGGCCTGACCGACTGGCGGATCATGTACCGGCTCGCCTCCGAGCCGTGGATCACCGCACACCGGATCTGCGAGCTGTCGGCCCTCGACAAGGCCGTGGTGAGCCGCAGCATCGCCTGGATGGAGAGCCGCGGCCTGGTGCTGATCCAGGGCGACGCGAAGGACGCCCGCCGCCGCCTGCTGGCGCTGTCGCCCGCCGGCCTCGACCTGCACGACCGCATCACCGTCGTGGCGCTGGAGCGCGAGCGCAACTTCCTCGCCGCGCTCAGCGCGGACGAGGTCGCCGAGACGATCCGCCTGCTGACGAAGCTGGTCGACAACCTCGGCGCGTTCTCGAAGCCGGTGGCGATCCCGCCCGAGGCGGTCGCCCCCGACGAGACCGCGCCGCCGACATCGCCGCGCCGGCCGATCAAGCCGCGGTAGCGGCCGGGCGGCTCGGGGCCGGCGGCCGGATCCGGTACCAGCCGACATAGAGCGCCGGCAGGAAGAACAGCGTCAGGAAGGTCGCCGCGATGATGCCGCCGATCATCGCGTAGGCCATCGGCCCCCAGAACACCTCGCGGGCGATCGGGACCATGCCGAGGCTCGCCGCCGCGGCCGTCAGCAGGATCGGGCGCATGCGGTGGCGGGTCGCCTCCACCACCGCGTCCCAGGGCCCGAGGCCGTCGGCCTCGCATTCCTCGATCTGGCTCACCAGGATCACCGCGTTGCGGATGATGATGCCGATCAGCGCCAGGATGCCGAGGATCGCGACGAAGCCCATCGGCTTGCCCGAGGGCAGCAGAGCCGCGACGACGCCGATGAGCCCGAGCGGGGCCACGCTCGACACCAGGAACAGCTTCTGCACGCTCTGCAGCTGGATCATCAGGAACACCGCCATCGTCAGCAGCATCACCGGCACCACCGCGGCGATCGGGCCCTGGCCCTTGGCCGCCTCCTCGACCGCGCCGCCGGTGGCGAGCGCGTAACCCTCCGGCAGGGCCGCGGCGAACGCGTCGATGTCGGCGGCGAGCGCCGCCACGATGGTCGGCGGCTGCGTCGCGTCGATGATCGGGGCGCGCACCGTCAGCGTCGCGACCCGGTCGCGGCGCCAGACGATCGGCTGCTCCAGGTCGTAGGCGATCCGCGCAAAGGCGAGCAACGGCACCACCGAGCCGTTGGCGAGCGTCACCTGCAGGCTCTGCAGGGTGTCGAGCGAGGTCCGTTCCGCCGCCTGCGCCCGCCCGATCACGTTGACGAGGTAGATCGAGTCGCGCACCTGCGTGATCGCCGTGCCGCCGACGACGCCGTTGAGGATGCCGGCGATGTCCTGGCTGGTGACGCCGAGCTGGCGTGCCTTGTCCTGCAGGATCTCGACCCGCAGCACCTTGCCGGGCTCGTTCCAGTCGAAGGTCGGCACGCCGACATGCGGGCTCTTGGCAACGATGTCGGCGAGCGCGAGCGCCTTCGCGCGGACCACCTGGAGGTCGGGCCCGCTCAAGCGGTACTGGATCGGCCGGCCGACCGGGGGGCCGAGCGAGAGCGGGTTCACGAACACGTCGGTGCCGACGAAGTCGCGCTTCGCCCGCTCCTCGAGCTTGGGGAACAGGCGGTCGCGCGCCTCCAGCGACTTCGTCACCACGACGACCTGCCCGAAGAAGCTGTTGGCGAGCTGCTGGTCGAGGGGCAGGTAGAAGCGCACCGCCCCCTGGCCGACATAGGACGACCAGCGCTCGACGTCGGGGTCGCCCGTCAGGGTCGCCTCGAAACGGTCCATCTGGGCCTGCGTCTCGGTGACCGTCGCGTTCTGCGGCAGGGTGAAGTCGACCAGGATCTCGGTGCGGTCGGAGGCCGGGAAGAACTGCTGCTGCACGAAGGTCATGCCGTACATCGACAGGCCGAGCAGCGCGACGCAGCCCGCGACGGTGAGCCAGCGGAAGCGCATCGCGGCGACCAGCGCGCGCAGGAACAGCCGCCCCATCCGGCCGGGCTCGTGGCTGTGCTTCTTCATGGTCTTGGGCAGCAGCGTCACGCCGATTAGCGGCGCGAACAGCACGGCCACCACCCACGAGACCAGGAGCGAGGCGGCGATCACCACGAACAGCGAGTAGGTGTACTCGCCGGCCGACGAGCCGTTGAAGCCGATCGGCAGGAAGCCGGCCACCGTCACCAGGGTGCCGGTCAGCATCGGGAAGGCGGTCGAGGTGTAGGCGAAGGTCGCGGCCTTCTTCAGCGAATCGCCGAGCTCGAGCCGCGCGACCATCATCTCGACGGTGATCATCGCGTCGTCGACGAGCAGGCCCAGCGCGATGATCAGCGCACCGAGCGAGATGCGCTGCAGGGTGACGCCCATGATCTGCATCACGACGAAGACGATGGCGAGCACCAGCGGGATCGAGATCGAGACCACGAGGCCGGCGCGGATGCCGAGGCTGAGGAAGCTCACCGCAAGCACGATCACCACCGCCTCGAGGAGCGCCTGGGTGAAGCCGCCGACCGCCTCCTCGACGATCCGCGGCTGGTCCGAGACGAGGTGGATGCCGACGCCGATCGGCAGCTTCGCCTCGATCAGGCGCATGCGCGCCTTCAGGTCCTCGCCGAAATGCAGCAGGTTGGCGTTCGGCCGCATGGCGATCGCCAGCCCGATCGCCGGCTTGCCGTCGACGCGGAACAGCGCGGCCGGCGGGTCCTCGTAGCCGCGGCTGATCTCGGCGACGTCCGACAGGCGGAAGAAGCGGTCGTTGACCCGCAGGTTGATGGTCTCCAGCGAGGTCTCGGACGAGAACTGCCCGCTCACCCGCACCGAGACCCGCTCCGGCCCGGCCTGGACGACGCCCGAGGGCGAGATCGCGTTCTGGCTCTGCAGCGTCTTGATCAGCGACTGGATGTCGATGCCGTAGCCGGCGAGCTTGCGCGTCGAGAAGTCGAGGAAGATCGTCTCCTTCTGCGTGCCGAGCAGCAGCGTCTTGCCGATGTTGGGCACCTTCAGGATCTCGGTGCGCACGCCCTCGACGTAGTCGCGCAGCTGACGGTGGCTCAGGCCGTCGGCGGTGAAGCCGTAGACGTTGCCGTAGACGTCGCCGAACTCGTCGTTGAAGAACGGCCCCTGCATCCCCTGCGGGAAGGTGCCCTGGATGTCGCCGAGGCGCTTGCGGACCTGATAGAACGACGGCTGGATCTCCGACGCCTTCGTGGTGTCGCGCAGCTGCACGAACACCGTCGCGTTGCCCGGCGTGGTGTAGCTGCGGACGTAGTCCAGGGTCGCAACCTGCTGCAGCTCCTTCTCGATCCGGTCGGTGACCTGCTCGAGCGTGTCGCCGATGGTGGCGCCCGGCCATACTGCCTGAACCACCATCGTCTTGATCGCGAAGGGCGGGTCCTCCTCGCGGCCGAGCCCGCGATAGGCGAGCGTGCCGGCCACCAGGCAGATCGCCATGAGGAACCACACGAACGAGCGGTGCGAGAGCGCCCATTCCGATGCGTTGAAGCGACCCACGATCAGAAGTCCTGCGTGCCGGGAACGACGATAGGCGCATCCGCGAGGCGGATCGTCTGGCCGTCGGCGAGGGAGTGGACGCCGGCGACGACGACGCGGTCGCCCGCCGCCAGCCCGCTCGCGACGCCGACATAGTCGCCCTTCCGGTCCGAGACCGTGACCGGGGACCGCTTCGCCGCGTCGCCGGCGGCGTTGACGATCCACACGGAATCGCGGCCTTCGGCGCCGAGGATGGCGGTGGCGGGCAGCACGAAGCGCGGCGCGATCCTGCGCACCAGCGACACGGTGATCGTCGCCCCGAGCCGGAACGCGCGCGGCGGGTTGTCGAGCGACATCCGGATGCGCCGGGTGCGGGTGCTCGCATCGGCGAAGGGCGCGGTCTCGCGCACGGTGCCGACGGCGGTGATCTCGGGGGCGCTCTGCAGCGCCACGGTGAAGCGGCCGTCCTTCGGCATGGCCGCGACGAGGTCGTCGGGGATGTCGACCACCGCCTCGCGCACCTCGGGCCGCGCCACGGTCACCACCGTCTGCCCGGCGGTGAGGTCCTGCCCGATCTCGGCGTTGCGCTGGGTGACGACGCCGTCGAAGTCGGCATGGAGCTCGGTGTAGCCCATCTGGTCGCGGGCCTTTTCCAGGCTCGCCTGCGCCTGGGTCAGCCGCGCCTGCGCGGTGTCGCGGTTGGCGACGGTGCTGTCGAGCTGCGCCTGGGTGACGTTGCCGCCTTCCATCAGGCGCCGGGTCCGCGCCTCGGTGGCGGCGGCGTTCTCGAATTGCGCCTTGGCATCCGCCACGTCGGCCTCGGCACGGGTCATCGCGAAGCGCGGCACCACGGTGTCGAGGGCGGCGAGCCGCTGCCCCTTCTTCACGAGGTCGCCGACGGTGACGTCGCGCGCGACCACCCGGCCGGCGATCTGGAACCCGAGCTGCGACTGGTAGCGCGGCTCGACCGTGCCGGCGAACGGCCCGAACCGCACCGACGCGATCGGCTTGGCGACGGCGTACAGGACCGGCCGCACCGGCGGCGCCTTCGCCTCCTCGGCGGGCTTGCAGGCGGCGAGCGCGAGCAGCGACGTTCCGACGAGGATGGAAGGGGTCTGAAACCGCCCCCCTCCCCCCCCTGCGCGGGAGGAGGAAGGGAGGGCGGCGGCGAAGAAACGCTCGAACACCGTCACTTCGCGGCTCCCGTCGCGACCTGCTCGGCCACCGTCACGGTCTGGCCGGGGCGAAGGAACTGGATGCCGGCGATGACGACCTCCTCGCCCGACGCGACCCCGCTCGACAGCGCGATGCTGTCGGGGCCGTAGCGGTCGATCGTCACGATGCGGGGCGCCACCGTGCCGCCGGCGGGATCGCGTACCCAGACCGCGGGCTTATCCTTCCAGCGGTAGAGCGCTGACCACGGCAGCACGATCGCCGCGTGGCTCTGGAATCGGCCGCGGCCGATCACCACCGCGCCGAGGGTCATCGCGGGCGGCGTCTGCTTGAGGCCGACCTTGACGCGGACGGTGCCGGAGGCCGGATCGACGCTGGGCGAAATCTCGCGGACGCTGCCGACGGCGGTCACCGACGGGTCGCCCTGGAGCGTCACGTCGACGGTGCCGGATTGCGGAGGGGACGCCAGCAAGGCCTCGTAGACGTTGAAGACCGCATCGCGCGGCCCGTCCTGCGCCAGCGTCAGCACCGACTGGCCGGCCTGCACCACCTGCCCGGTCTCCAGGGAGCGGCTGAGCACGATGCCGGCCACGCCCGACCTCAGCTCGGTGTAGGACAGCTGTTCCTGCGCCGTGCCGAGGGCCGCCTTGGCCGAATCGACCGCGGCCTGGGTCGTACGCAGCTGCTGCTCGGCGTTGTCGTAGGAGGGCCGCGTGGTGTAGCCGCTCGCCATCAGCGCTTCCTGGCGCTTGAACCCGAGCTTGGCCTGGGTCGAAAGCGCCTCGGCCGAGGCGAGCGCCGCCTGCGCGTTGGCGAGGTTCGAGCGTTGCTCGCGCGGGTCGAGCCGGGCCAGGACCTGATCGGCCGCGACATGGTCGCCGACCTCGACGAGGCGGGTCTCGATCTTGCCGGCGGTGCGGAACGAGACGCTGGTCTGCCCCTGCGCCTGGACGTCGCCGGTGAAGATGACGTCGCCGGCGATCGGGCTTTCCGCCGCGATCACCGTGCGCACCAGGGTCTGCGCCATCAGCGGCACCGGATCGGCACGGACGGCGGTCGCCGCCAGCATTGTCGACGCGAGGACGATGGAAAAACCTCGGTTCACGGCGTGCATGGTCCCGACTCGATCTATCGCGGCCGAAACTTATCCGCTATCTTACCGACCGTCCAGACGGTTTTTACGGGTGGTGTCGATGGACGATGGGACGGCGAAGACGCGTAGCCGGCGACAGGATCGCGCCGAGGTGATCCTCGACGCGGCCGAAGCCCTGCTGCGACGCTCCGGCAGCCGCACGCTGACGATCGACGCCGTCGCGGTGGAAGCCGGGCTGAGCAAGGGCGGCGTGCTGCACCACTACGCCTCGAAGGATGCGCTCGTGACCGCGCTGGCGGTCCGCAAGGTCGGCCGGCTTCGCGCCGGCATCGCCGCCTGCCTCGCCGCCGGCCCGCGAGGGCCCGCCGCGCTGCCGCTGGCGGTGATCGCCCATGCCCGTGAGATGTACGCCGAGGAATGCGGGTTTCCGGATGCCCTGCTGATCGCGTCGGCCGACAACCCCGAGGCCGTGGCGGCCTTCTCCGACTTCCTGGCCGAGCAGCTCGCGGCGATGGGCGCGATCGAGGGGCGCGCGGGCCAGGGTGCGGCGCTGACCTTCTCGATCCTCGGCCTGATGCTGAGCCGCTCGCTCGACTTCCACCGCCTCGACGGCGCGGCGCTGAATTGCCTGTTCGACGCCCTCGAGACCCAGGCGCGGGCGCTGCCCGCGGATCAGTAGAGGGCGTTGGCCGCCAGCGCCTGGAACACCAGGGCGTGGCGGCCCGCGAGCGCGTCGACATCGTGCGTGTAGCCGCCGCCGATCACCGCGACGAGCGGGATGCCGCGGGCGCGCGCCTGTCCGACGACGAAGCGGTCGCGGGCAAGCAGCCCGTCGTCGCTGAGCGCGAGCCGGCCGAGGCGGTCGTCGCGATGCGGGTCGACGCCGGCATTGTAGAACACGAGGTCGGGCGCCAGCGCGTCGAGGAGGGGCGGAAGCCGCGCCTCGAGCACGGCGAGGTAGCCGGCATCGTCGAGCCCGTCGGGCAGGCCGATGTCGAGGTCGCCGGCGATCTTGGCGGTCGGGTAGTTCTTCTCGCAGTGGATCGAGAGGGTGAAGAGGTCCGGCGAGCGCGCGAGGCAGTCGGCGGTGCCGTCGCCCTGGTGCACGTCGCAATCGACCACGAGCGCCCGCCGGATCGCACCCTCGGCCTGCAGGGCGCGGGCGGCGACCGCGACGTCGTTGAAGACGCAGAACCCCGCCCCCTGCTCGCGCCGGGCATGATGGCTCCCGCCTGCGGCGCTTCCGGCGAGACCCTGCGCGAGGGCGAGGCGCGCCGCGAGCAGCGTGCCGCCGACCGAAGCGCGCGAGCGGCGGACAACGCTCGCGTCCACCGGCAGGCCGATCGCCCGCTCGATCGCCCGCGGGACCGAAAGAGCGAGGACGGCCTCGACGTAAGCCGCATCGTGGGCGAACCGCAGCAGCTCGGGCGAGGCCGGCTCCGGCGTCACGAACCCGCGCGGCGCCAGCCCGCGCTCCGTCAGGACTTCGGCGAGCCGTCCGTACTTGCGCATCGGGAACCGGTGCCCGGCCGGCAGGCTCGCCTCGTAGGCCGGGTGGAACACGATCGGCGGGATCACCGCGCGCCCTTCAGGTCCGCGACGATGCGCTCGCCCAGCGCCCGGCCGCTGTCGAAGGCCGCCTCGATCCGCGGGCCGAGGCACCAATCGCCGGCCGCGCCCAGCCGCTGCGCCGGATCATAGAGGCAGGGCTCGCCGAGCGCCGTCTCGACCATGGCGTAGCGCCAGCGATGGACGGCGGCGTAGGCCGGGCGGACCGCCCGGCCAAGACGGGCTTCGAGCGCGCCGATCAGCGCGGCCCGGACCGCCTCGCGCGGATCCTCCAGATGCGTGCGGGACCAGTCCGGCGCGGCATGCGCCACCAGGGCGTGACCGGCCGCGCGTCCGGGCTTGGTCTCCTCGCGCACGATCAGCGCGATCGGACCGTCCGCGAACGCCAGATGCGCCTTCGAGAAGCCGGGGTGCTCGTCGAGGTCGAGGAGCAGCGACCAGCACGGCGCGTAGGTCGCCCGCTCCGGCCCGGGAAGGACGAGACCGCTCGCCGCAATCAACGCCACGACCTGCGGCGCCGGAAAGGTCAGGCCGACGGCGGCGAACGGACCGCTGGCGACGCCGTCCGCATCCGTCAGCATCCAGCCGGCCTCCGAGCGCGCGATGCGGATGATCGTGGTCTCGAGCGAGACCGGAAAGCCGTCGAGCAGGGCCCGGACCGGCGCCGGCATGCCGGGCAGGCCGACGGTGCGGCCGTCCTCGCCCCAGGGCGCAGCGACGCCGGACGCGATCCAGGTTGCGCACTGCGCGCGGAACGCGTCGCCCTTGGCGCGGAAGAACTGCGCGCCGTGGTCGAAGCGCTGGCCCGTCCCGGTGCGCCGCGTCGCCATGCGCCCGCCGATGCCGCGGCCCTTGTCGAAGATGCGGACGGCGAGGCCGGCTTGGGCAAGGCGTTGGGCGGCGGCGCCGCCCGCCATGCCGGCTCCGAGGATCGCGACGGTTCCGCCTTCGGCCAAAGCTTCGCTCCCCTGGGTGCGCCCGAGGCTGTCATACGGCTGAAATGCGCACCCTGTTAGGGGCAGTCCGCCGGCGCGGCCGCACGCCGCGGGACAGGCCGGTTCGGAGATGCGTGCCGCATGGGTCTCGCCAGCACCTTACCGGCCCTCGACGGCACCGCGCTCGCCCTCGCGCCGTGCGCGCTCCTGACGATCGTCCACCTCGCGAGCCTGATCGTGGCGGGTCGGCGGATCGGCCGTTCGCCCGGCGAGACCACGTTCCCCGCCGGCGCGCCGATCTCCCTGGTGCGCCCGGTCTGCGGCCTCGAGACCTTCAGCGAGGAGACCCTCGCCCGCGGCTTCGCGCTCGACCACCCGGCCTACGAGATCCTGTTCTGCGTCGCCGATGCCGCCGATCCGGTGCTGCCGCTGGTCCGCCGCCTGGTCGCGGCACATCCGCAGGTTCCGGCCCGCATCCTGATCGGCGACGAGCGCATCAGCGACAACCCGAAGCTCAACAACTGCGTGCGGGGCTGGGAGGCGGCGCGACACGATTGGATCGTCATCGCCGACTCGAACGTGCTGATGCCGGCGGACTACCTGCAGCGGATGCAGGCGGCGTGGCGCGCCGACACCGGCCTCGTCTGCTCGACGCCGATCGGCGCGCGGCCGGACGGGATCTGGGCCGCGGTCGAGTGCGCCTTCCTCAACACCCTCCAGGCGCGCTGGCAATATGCCGGCGAGGCGGTGGGGCTCGGCTTCGCGCAGGGCAAGAGCATGCTCTGGCATCGCCCGTTCCTCGAGGCGCAGGGCGGCATCCGGGCGCTGGCCGCCGAGATCGCCGAGGACGCGGCGGCGACGAAGCTGGTGCGCGCGGCCGGCCGCCGCGTCCACCTCGTCGCGGCGCCGTTCGAGCAGCCGCTGGGGCGCCGCAGGGCGTTCGAGGTCTGGTCCCGCCAGATCCGCTGGGCGCGCCTGCGCCGGGTGACGTTCCCGCTGTTCTTCGCGCCCGAGATCGCCAGCGGCACGCTGCTGCCGTTCCTGCTCGCAGGGCTCCTGGCCGGAACCTGGACGGCGGCGGCCGGCCTCGCCGCTCTCGCAGCTCTGGGCTACGCCGCCGAGCTCCGGCTGGCGACGCGCGCCGGCTGGTTCCACGCCCCCCGCCTGCTCCTCGCCTTCGTTCTGCGCGACGCGCTGATCCCGCTGGTCTGGTGCGCGGCCTGGACCCATCGCGCGATCGTCTGGCGCGGCAACGCCATGGACATCCGCCTCAAGCCCGTCGTCCGGCCGCGACGGGTCGGGCGGACGGCGCGCCCCGCCTGACCCGGTTGCATCGCGGCGCGAACGGCGCGATGCCGGTCGCGGATCATCAGCAGCGGTCGGTCACGTGCGCATCGCCATCCTCGAAGCCGGATCGCCTCCGGCGCGGCTCGACCGCTTCCCCTCCTACGGCGCGATGACGGCCCGGATGATCGGGCCGGCGCACGACAGCACGATCTTCGACGTCCGCGCAGGACGGATGCCCACCGATTGGCAGGCGTTCGACGGCTACGCCGTCACCGGCTCGGCGGCCGGCGTCTACGATCCGCTGCCGTGGATCGCGCCGCTGATCGCGGCCCTGCGCGCGCTCCCGCCGGAGAAGCGCCTCGTCGGCATCTGCTTCGGGCATCAGGTGATGGCGGAGGCCTATGGCGGCCGCGCGATCCGCTCGGAGAAGGGGCGCGCCCTCGGCCTGCACGGCTACGCGGTGACGGAGCGGGCGCCGTTCATGGACGACGCGACGCGGATCGCGGTGGCGGCGTTCCATCAGGATCAGGTCGTCGCGGCCCCGCCCGCGACCCGCGTGCTCGCGGCGAGCGCCTTCACGCCCTACGCGATGCTGGAATACCGGGACCGCGCCGCGCTGTCGGTGCAGTTCCACCCGGAATTCGAGCCCGACTACACCCGCGCCCTGATCGCCGGCCATGCCGATGCGCAGGACGATCCGGAGCGGGCGCAAGCGGCGCTCGCCTCGCTCGACGCACCGGACGACCGGCACCGGGTGGCGGGCTGGATCCGACGATTCCTGGAGCAGGAATGAGAAGGTTGGTGCGGGTAGAGGGAATCGAACCCCCACGCCTTGCGGCTGGCGATTTTGAGTCGCCCGCGTCTACCAGTTCCACCATACCCGCGACGGGGAGCCTTTTCGCACAGGTCCCGTGGCCGGGCCAAGCCCTTTCCCGGGGTCGCGCACGGCGTGCGGCGGATCGCCGGCACGCTGGTGCGGTCGGGCCGGCTGTGCTCAAAGGGCGCCCTGCCCCGAGGAACCCGATGCACAGACAGGCCCGATGATCCGCCGCCTCTACGAGTGGATACTCGCACTTTCGGGCAAGCCCTCCGCGCCCTACGTCCTGGGCGCCGTGGCGTTCGCCGAGAGCTCCTTCTTCCCGGTCCCGCCCGATGCGATGCTGGTGCCGATGGCGGTGAGCCGGCCCGACCGGGTGTGGTTCTACGCGCTGATCGCCACGGTCGGCTCGGTGCTCGGCGGCCTCGTCGGCTACGCCATCGGCGCGCTGCTGTTCGATTCGCTCGGAACCTGGCTGATCCGGCTCTACGGCCTGCAGGACAAGGCGGCGACCTTCCAGCAATCCTATGCCGAGTACGGGCACTGGGTGATCCTGCTCAAGGGGCTGACGCCGATCCCCTACAAGCTCGTGACCATCACCTCGGGCTTCGCCCATTACAGCCTGTTCTGGTTCACGCTGCTGTCGATCGTCACCCGCGGCGCGCGTTTCTTCATCCTCGCCGGGCTGCTCGGGCGCTACGGCGTCCAGATCCGCGGCGTGCTCGACCGCCATCTCAACGCGGTCGTCGCGATCTCGGTCGCGGTGATCGTCCTCGGCTTCGTCCTGTTCAAGGTGATCCTCTAGATGAGCTACGCCGCCCTGCTGCGCCTGCGCCGCGCCGCGCTCGCCGTCCTGATCGGCTCGATCCTCACGGTCGGCGCCGCCCTGGTGCTGCAGTTCGGCTACGGCTACGCACCGTGCAAGCTCTGCCTGACCGAGCGCCTGCCCTACTACGCGGCGGTACCGCTCGCCGTCCTCGCGCTGTTCCTGCCCGAGCGGCTCTCGCGCCTCGCCCTCGGGCTGGCCGCGGCCGGCCTGCTCTACGGCGCCGGGCTCGGCGCCTACCACGCCGGCGCGGAGTGGGGGTTCTGGCCGGGCCCGACCGATTGCGGCGGCGGCACGGGCGCGAACCCGGCGGCCGTCGGCGATTTTCTGTACGCGTTGCAGACGACGAAGGTCGTCGACTGCTCGACCGCGGCGATGCGGGTGCTCGGCGTCTCGCTCGCCGGTTGGAACGCGGTCGTCGCCTTCGTGCTCGCCGGCATCGCCGGCACGGCCGCAGCGAAGCCCTGAGCGATCCGACGCGATCGCTTCCGAACGCCCGGCCGCTTCGACCGCGTGATCGATCAGTTGCGATCGTCGGGCATCGGCGGCAGGGGCGCGACGTCGATGCCCTCGTCGATCAGAGCGCGGGCCTCGTCCGGGCTGGCCTGCCCGTAGATCGCGCGCTCGCGCGTCTCGCCGTAATGGATCTTGCGCGCTTCTTCCGGGAACCGCGTCCCGACATGCTCGGCCGATGCGACGACGTGCTCGCGCAGGCTCCGTAGCATCTCGCGGATGCGCCGCTGCGGCTCGGCGATCATCGGCACCGGGGCGGGTGCGACGGGCACGGGCAGATCCGCGTCCGCGCCGCCCACCGGGCGCCCGCGGTCGGTGCGGGCGAGGCTCGGCGCCATCAGGCCCTTCACCACCCGCGACGTGTCGCAGACCGGGCAGGTCACGAGGCCGCGCGCCGCCTGCGCGTCGAAGGACTCGGACGAGGGAAACCAGCTCTCGAAGCCGTGCCCGGCCTCGCAGACGAGACTGTACCGGATCATGCCGTCACGACGGGGCGGTTCCTGGGGAGCCGACCCGCTCGATCGTGAACGGGCGCCCATGTTGCAGCGAGGGGATTCGCGCGCGCGCATCCGCGACCGCGGAAAGGTCGATCTCGGCCAGGATCACGCCGGGTTCGGCGCCGCCGGCATCGGCCAGCACCCGGCCCCACGGATCGACGATGAGCGAGTGCCCGTAGGTCTCGCGACCGTCCTCGTGCGTCCCGCCCTGGGCGGCCGAGATCATGAACGATCCGGTCTCGATCGCGCGTGCCCGATGCAGCACGTGCCAATGCGCCTCGCCGGTCTGCCGGGTGAAGCACGCCGGCGCCGTCAGCACCGAGGCGCCGGCCTCGGCGAGCGCCCGGTAGAGGGCGGGGAAGCGGATGTCGTAGCAGATGCCGAGCCCGATCTCGGCCCACGGCGTCGGCGCGACGACGGCGCAGGCGCCGCCGGTATAGGTCGAGGATTCCCGCCAGCGCTCGCCGCTCGGCAGGTCAACGTCGAACAGGTGCAGCTTGTCGTAGGCCGCGACGATCGCGCCGTCCGCGCCGATCAGGAAGGCGCGGTTGGCGATCTTCTCGCCGGCGCGGATCGCGAGGGAGCCGATCTGCACCACCGTCCCGGTCTCGCGTGCCGCGTCGCGGAGCGCGGCCAGCGTCTCGTCCTCGTCCTGGCCGCGCACCACCGCGAAGAGCCGTGCGCGGTCGCGCTCGACCAGCGAGGTCATCTCCGGGGTCTGGACGAACTGCGCGCCGCGCGATGCCGCCTCCCGCACGCCGGCCACCGCCGCGTCGCGGTTCGCGCCCGGGTCGCGACCCGAGCGCATCTGCACGCAGGCGGCGACGAAGCGGGTCTCAGGCATTCGCGGAGGCCTTCAGCAGCGCATCGAGCTTGCCGGCCTTGTCGAGGGCGTAGAGGTCGTCGCAGCCGCCGACATGGGTCTCGCCGATGAAGATCTGCGGCACGCTGGTGCGTCCGCCCGCGCGCGCCATCATGGTAGCGCGCTCGGGGGGCGTCTTCTCGACGTCGATTTCACGGAATGCGACGCCCTTCTCCTTAAGCAGGCTCTTGGCCGCCGAGCAGTAGGGGCACCACGCCGTCGTGTAGATCGTAACCGGATTCATGGGCGTGTTCGCGTCCCGCGGATGACACGACCATATAGGGGTCGGCGGTCCCGATCGCCTATGGCCGGAACGTCACGCCGGCCGCCTCAAGCGGCGAGCAGCTTCTCGACCTCGTTGACCAGATCGCGCAGGTGGAACGGCTTCGACAGGACCTTCGCGTCCTTGGGAGCCTTCGAATCCGGGTTGAGCGCCACGGCGGCGAAGCCCGTGATGAACATCACCTTGATGTCCGGGTCGAGCTCGGTCGCCCGGCGGGCGAGCTCGATCCCGTCCATCTCCGGCATCACGATGTCGGTCAGCAGCAGCTCGAACGGCTCTTCGCGCAGGCGATTGTAGGCCGACAGGCCGTTGTCGAACGACAGCACGTCGAAGCCGGCATTCTGCAACGCCTTGGCCAGGAACCGGCGCATGTCGTTGTCGTCTTCCGCCAAGAGAATTTTCATCGGACGGTTCCGGACCCTCGAATCGCAACGTTCTTTTCATAAAGGGAGCCAACGGTAAACAAGACGTTAGGATTTGCCGCCCCTGCGAGGTGACAGGCCGCACCGCGCGGCCATGCCGGAGCCCGCCGGCACGGTGGACAGGCCGCCGCCGCCGCCCCACAGTGCGGCCTTGACGTTGGCCGTTCCCATTCCCGACGGTGCGCCTCCCCGCCGATGACGCTCCCCTTTCCGCATCAGACAGACGCCTTCGGCTTCTCGCCCGCCTTCGCCGTGGACGAGCCGACGCGGCACACGCTGCCGTTCGTGTTCAACACCGGCCATTCCGGGTCGGTCTACCCGGACAGCTTCCTGAAGGCCTCGCGGCTCGACGCGCTGTCGCTGCGCCGGTCGGAGGACGCGCATGTCGACCGGCTGTTCGCCCAGGTGGTCGAGCTCGGCGCGCCGCTGCTGCGCTGCAATTTCCCGCGCGCCTATCTCGACGTGAACCGCGAGCCCTACGAGCTCGACCCGCGGATGTTCGAGGGCCGCCTGCCGCCCTTCGCCAACACGCGCTCGATGCGCGTCGCCGGCGGCCTCGGCACGGTGCCGCGCGTCGTCTCGGACGGGCAGGAGATCTATGCCGCGCGCATGCCGGTGGACGAGGCGGTGGCGCGCATCGACGGGCTGTACAAGCCGTATCATCGGGCTTTGCGCGGCTTGATCCTGCGCACGGTGCGGGAATTCGGGCGCTGCATGCTGATCGACTGCCACTCGATGCCGTCGTCGAGCCTCGGACGCGATCAAGATGCGCGGGCGGACTTCGTGCTCGGCGACCGCTTCGGCACCGCCTGCGACCCGGCGCTGATCGACGCCTTCGAGGCGGCCTTCCGCGCCCGCGGTTACAAGGTGGTACGCAACAAGCCCTATGCCGGGGGCTTCATCACCGAGCATTATGGCGAGCCGAACATCGGCCGGCACGCGCTGCAGATCGAGATCAACCGCGCCCTCTACATGAACGAGGCGAGCCTCGCGATCACGCCCGGCTTCTTCGACTTGGCCAAGACGCTCGGCGAGGCGATCGTCGAGGTCGCCGACGACCTCGGCTCGGAGACGCCGATCGGCATCGCCGCCGAATAGGCCGATAACGGCCCCTCGTCGGATCGGGCGCAGGGCGCCGCAGGTCCTTCCGAGGTTGCCGGTCGTTCTTCGGCAATCCTCGCCCGCGAGCGGGCATGGCCGGTCAGCCCGTCCCCGTCATCCCGGGTCCGCGCAGCGGAACCCGGGATCCAGAGCCGCCGACGACGGCAGGATCGAGAACGATCTGCGGTTCCGGGTCCCGGATTCGCCTTCGGCGCCCCGGGATGCCGGGGAGCGTGCAGAACCGTGGTTGCGTGAAACCGATGACCCCGGGCCCGACCAGACACGTCGGGCCGTCCTGCGACCAAGAAAAAAGGCCACCCCCGAAGGAGCGGCCCGAAGTCTAGGGAGGAAACGCCCAAGAAGGGCTGCCGGACCGCGACGCCATCGCGATCCCGCAATGCACAAAGTAAATTGCGGCGCACAAAACGCAAGCGGAATACCCCTACCGGTTGCGCATACCCCGCCCGCTCCGGCTGCACGTCCGCAGCCGCCTAACCGTCCGCCAGGAGCTTCGCGATCTCGGCCTTGAGCGGGCCGGCCAGGTCCTTGCGGTCGAGCGCGTAGGCGATGTTGGCGGTGAGGAAGCCGAGCTTGGAGCCGGTGTCGTAGGTGCGGCCTTCGTAGTTCATGCCGAAGAAGTCCTGCTCGGCCATCAGCTTGATCATCGCGTCGGTGAGCTGGATCTCGCCGCCCGCGCCCTTCTCGCCATGCTCGAGGATGCCGAAGATCTCCGGCTGGAGGATGTAGCGGCCCGAGATGATGAAGTTCGAAGGCGCGGTGCCCTGCTTCGGCTTCTCGACCATGCCGGTGACCTCGAAGGTCTGACCGAAGGTCTCGCCGACGCTGACGATGCCGTACTGATGCGTCTCCTCCGGCGCGACCTCCTCGACGGCGACGACGTTGCCGCCGTGGCGCTCGTAGGCGGCGAGCATCTGGCCCATGCAGCCGCGGCTGAGCATGTCCGGCAGCAGCACGGCGAAGGGCTCGTCGCCGACGATCTCGCGGGCGCACCACACCGCGTGGCCGAGGCCGAGCGGCGCCTGCTGACGGGTGAAGCTGGTCTGGCCGGCGGCCGGCAGGTCGCGCTTCAGCTCCTCGTAGGCCGCGGACTTGCCGCGCTCCTGCAGCATCCGGTCGAGCTCGAACGCGATGTCGAAATGGTCCTCGATCACCGCCTTGCCGCGGCCGGTGACGAAGATGAAGTGCTCGATGCCGGCTTCCCGCGCCTCGTCGACCACGTGCTGGACGACCGGCCGGTCGACCACCGTCAGCATCTCTTTCGGGACGGCCTTGGTGGCCGGCAGGAAGCGGGTGCCGAGGCCCGCGACGGGGAGGACGGCCTTTCGGATCGGTTTCATCTAGCAAAAACCCAAACGTGGGAGTTGGACGGGCCGGGCGTTCCGGGCAACACTAGCACGGCAAGCGGACGGCTTCGCGCCGTTGCGCGGCACGATTGAGCATTAACGGTTAAAAGCAAGCTTCCGCTTGCTGGTTGGCGCGGTTTCTTTCAGGGGCAACGATGGCGGTTCTGGTCACGGGTGGTGCCGGTTATATCGGCAGTCACATGGTTCTCGCCCTGCAGGATGCCGGGCGGGAGGAGACGGTCGTCCTCGACGACCTCTCCACCGGGTTCGACTGGGCCCTGCCGCCGGAGGTGAAGCTCGTGCGCGGCGACGTCGGCGACCCCGGCCTCGTCACCGAGACGATCCTGCAGAACCGCGTCGACGCGATCGCCCATTTCGCCGCCCGCATCGTCGTGCCGGACTCGGTCGCCGACCCGCTGCACTACTACCTCGCCAACACGGTGAAGACGCGCGCGCTGATCGAGACCGCGGTGCGCACCGGCGTGAAGCACATCATCTTCTCCTCGACCGCCGCGGTCTACGGCGAGCCGGAGACCGTGCCGGTGCCGGAGGACCTCGCGACCAACCCGATCAACCCCTACGGCCGCTCGAAGCTGATGAGCGAGTGGATGATCCGCGACGCGGCGGCCGCGCACGGCTTCAGCTACGTCATCCTGCGCTACTTCAACGTCGCCGGTGCCGACCCGCGCGGGCGCACCGGGCAGTCCACGCCGAACGCCACCCACCTGATCAAGGTCGCGACGCAGGCGGCCCTCGGCCAGCGCCCGCATCTCGAGGTGTTCGGCACCGACTACCCGACGCCGGACGGATCGTGCCTGCGCGACTACATCCAGGTCTCCGACCTCGCCGAGGCGCACCGGGTCGCCCTCGACCACCTGCGCGCCGGCGGCGAGAGCCTGACGCTGAATTGCGGCTACGGCACCGGCTATTCGGTGCTCGAGGTGATCGACACGGTGAAGCGCGTCTCCGGTCGCGATTTCCCGGTGCGCCTCTCGCCCCGCCGCCCCGGCGATCCGGCGCGGATCGTCGCCGAGGCGTCGCGGATCCGCGAGCAGCTCGGCTGGCGCCCGAAGCACGACGACCTCGACGCGATCGTGCGCCAGGCGCTCGACTGGGAAGACGCCCTGCCCAAGCGCAACCGGCACTGAGGCCGTGCGCCCGATCCGCGCCGCGCTCCTGGCCCTCTGCCTCTCCGCCGCTCCGGGCGGCTCCCTCGCCGAGCCTGCCGCCGTCGGGCAAGCCGGCCGGGCGGACGCGTTTGCCGGCTTCGTCGCGGCTCTCCGCGCGGATGCGCTCGCGAAGGGCATCGCGCCGGCGACCTTCGATGCGGCGTTCCGCGGCGTCGTGCCCGACCCCGCGGTGCTCGCCCGCATCAAGGGCCAGAGCGAGTTCGGGCGGCCGGTGTGGGACTATCTCGTCGGGGCGGTCTCGCCGGCGCGGATCGCCCGCGGCCGGGCCCGCGGAGCGGCGCTCGGGCCGACCCTCCCGGCGATCGAGGCGCGCTACGGCGTTCCGGCCTCGGTGCTCCTCGCGATCTGGGGCATCGAGTCGGATTTCGGCGCGAGCGGCGGTTCGGTGCCGACGATCCGCGCGCTGGCGACGCTCGCCGCCGCCCGGCACCGCGGCACGCTGTTTCGCGACGAGTTGCTCGCCGCCCTCGCGATCCAGCAGCGCGGGGACGTCGCGCCGGACCGGATGCTCGGCAGCTGGGCCGGCGCGATGGGACAGGTGCAGTTCCTGCCCTCGACGTTCCTGGCGCACGCGGTCGACTTCGACGGGGACGGCCGCAGCGACATCTGGGCGAGCGACGCCGATTCCCTCGCCTCGATCGCCGCCTACCTCAAGGACCTCGGCTGGAATCCCGCGATCGCGTGGGGCTACGCCGTCCGCCTGCCCGAGGGCTTCGACCTGACGCGCTACGCCGCGGACCTGCCTGAATTCTCGCGCCGCGGCGTCAGCCGGATCGATGGCGGCCCGTTGCCGGACAAGGGCGGAGCGTCCGTGTTCCTGCCCGGCGGCGCCGGCGGGCCGGCCTTCCTGATCACCGACAACTTCGAGGTGATCCGCGGCTACAACACCTCGGATTCCTACGCGCTGGCGGTCGGCCATCTCGCCGACCGCCTGGCCGGCGGGCCGCCCCTCGTCGCACCCTGGCCGAGCGCGGCGTCCCGCCTCGACAAGGCCGGCCTCCAGGCCTTGCAGACGGGCCTCGCCGCGCAGGGCCTCTATGCCGGCGAGGCCGACGGCCGCGCCGGGCCGAAGCTGCGCGAGGCGATCCGGCGCTACCAGATCCGCGAAGGCCTGACCGCCGACGGCTACGCCACGCCCGCCCTGCGCGACCGTCTCGCGGGCCGGACCGACGCCAGGCCTCGCTGAGGCCGACCCGTCGAGGCCCGGACCTCGCGCCGCACGGCGGCGGCGTTCCGCCGGGCCTCAGGGATTCCGGTCTATGCGATCCGGCATGACAGCCGTCACGAAACGTCCGTCGCGCCGTCCTAGACACAGGAGGAGGCTCCGATGATCGGGCGTTTTATGAGGGGCGCCCGCGTGTTGCATCGTCGACCGTGCTTCGCGCGAGCCGGCATCCACCTCGCCTGAAGGCGCTCTCAAGACACGTCCGATCCGAGCGGGCATGACGTCGAACCGTCCGGCGATGCCGGCCGCCAAGGGCGCGGCATCATCGATCGCCGGCCCCGACGGCGCGTCGGCTCGAGATCCACACGATCAGGCGCCACGCCGATCCTTGGTCAAGATCACCCCCGTCATGCCGTCGAGGGTCCCGATGAAATCGATGCCGGCGCCTTCCAGGGCTCGACGCATCGCCAAGCGGGTTCGCGGCTGCAGCGTCCCGACCTCCTCCTCCAGGCGCCGGATGCTCGAGACCGAGACGCCGGCGGCCCGAGCCAGATCCACGACGGACCAGCGCAGCATCGCGCGGGCTCCGCGCACGAGCGTCCCGGTGATCTCAGGCGACGAGAATCGACCGCTGGGCGGCATCTTCTGCATGATCCCGATCCACTCGCGCACCGAACCATCGGCATCGTGGAGGGGTATGGTGTGGTTGCTGTACCAATGGACCGTCCCGTCCGCGCAGAGAACGCGGTGATCCGCCTCGTAAGGCGTGCCGTGCTCCATCGCCGTTCGCCATGCCGACTCGATCCGTGCCCGATCCTCCGGGTGGATCGCGGCGAGCCAACCGTCGCCCTGCATCTCCGGTCCCGTCTGCCCGGTCAGGACCTGCCATGTCGGGCTTGGCCGCGCCTTCCCGTCCGGAGCCGTCGTCCAGACCACGGCCGCGATGGCATGAACGAGGCCGCGATAGCGTGCGGTGCTCTGCTCGGCGAGCAGACGCGCCTCGTGCGGGCCGGTCACGTCGAAGGCGATGCCCTCGGCACGCATCGGCCGATGGGCGTCGTCGAGAACGATCTGGGCCTTGACCGAAACCCAGCGCACGGTGTGGTCGGGACGCACAAGCCGGACCGTGCGGTCGATCGCCCGGCCGCTGTAGAGCATGTCGAACAGCTCGCCGAGGGCTTCGCGATCGTCCGGGTGGAGAAGTCGGTCGAGCAGGCCGAGGAGGCTCTCGTCCGAAGGCAGGCCGGTGATGTGGGCGAGGCCCAGCGAGCCGCTCATTTCGCCGGTCCGCAGGTTGAGGGACCAGACGCCGACCTGGCCGGTCGCCTCGAGAAGGTTGAGCAACTGGTAGGAGGATGCATGGCGTCGGGCGGGCATCGCCCGACTTGGCCAGACGCTCCGTCGGAACGCAACGTCGAGCCGGGGCGAAAGAGTGCATATCGCTCTTTTATTCATTGCTCGGAGTGGAACCGAGCGGTTTGCGCTCTCGGACGGTGTCGTTCGCAAGCCGGAAACGCGCATTGTGAGACGTGTGGTCAATCATGCATCCATGAAACTCTTCTATCTTCCAAGACGTCCGTGATGGTCGTCGCGATGTCGCGTCGTAGGTCTGTCGTCCGGATTGTTGATTTTCTCAAGAATTCGGGGGATTTGTCATCATGCGTTGGACGATCGGAAAGACACTTGGTGCTTCGGGCGTAATCGGAGTCCTGCTCGCCACGGCCCTCGTCATGAACCAGTGGATCAGCGCCCAGCATATCATCGACGCGAACGCCGCGGCCGGACGCGAGCAGATCATCCTTGCAGGCATCCAGCAGACCCGCCTCTCGCACGCGGAGCTTCAAGCGGCAGTCGGCGACATCCGCACCGCGGAAACCACCGAGCAGGTCGCCCGCGTCGCCGAGCGCATCCGCGCCGGCAAGGCAACCGGCGCAGCGGCGCTCGACGAGCCGATCCGGATCGCGCTGATCCCGGGCGTTCTTCAGGACCTTCGGACGAATCTCGTCACCTACGCCGACCTCGCGGCATCGCTGGCCGACATCATCCGCTTCGAGAATGGCGCGCGGTCCGTCGACGGGAACAGGCTGTCGCGGATCGTCGCCGAGCAGCAGCGCGTGAACACGCTGTTGAACGAGGCGGGAACGGAATCGGTCGCCAATGCCCAGCGCTTCGCGGACGAGGCGCGGCGGAACACGGTCGCGACCGCCGAGTCCGCCAACCGGATCGGGCTCGCCATCGGCGGCACCGTCATCCTCGTCCTGATCGGCTCGGCCGTGTTCTCGGCCCTCTCGATCGGCCGCCCGATCCGCCAGCTCGCCGCCTGTGTGAGCGCCATCGCGCGGGGCGACACGGCGGCCGAGGTGCCCGCGACCCGGCGCGGCGACGAGCTGGGGGCGATGGCCGTCTCGGTGCAGGTGTTCAAGGAGAACCTGATCCGCACGCAGGCCTTGGAGGAGGAGATGTCCCAGGGGCGGTTGGCGGCGGAGCGGCAGCGCCAGGCCGGGATGCGGCAGATGGCCGACGCCTTCGAAGCGGCCGTCGGCGGCATCGTCGGGCAGGTCTCGTCGGCGGCCACCGAGTTGCAGGCGACGGCCCAGCAGATGACCGCGACCGCCGGCGACACGGCGGCGCAGTCGGGCACCGTGGCAGCGGCGGCCACGCAGGCGGCGGACAACGTGAGCACGGTGGCCATCGCCGCCGAGCAACTCGGATCCTCGGTGCAGGAGATCGGACGGCAGATGTCCAGCTCGTCCGAGCTGGCACGAGCCGCCGTGGTGGACGCCGATCAGACGGCGCGGCTTGTGCAGGAGCTCAGCCACGCCGCCGAGCAGATCGGGGCCATGGTCGGGATGATCTCCAACATCGCCTCGCAGACCAACCTGCTCGCCCTGAACGCCACGATCGAGGCCGCGCGTGCCGGCGAGGCTGGCCGCGGCTTCGCGGTCGTCGCGACGGAGGTGAAGGAGTTGGCCGGCCAGACGGCCAAGGCCACCGAGGAGATCAGCCAGCGCATCGGGCACGTGCAACACGTGACCGATCAGGCCGTGAGCGCGATCGGCGGCATCACGACCCGGATCCGCGAGATCAACGCGGTGGCCGCAACGATCGCGGCGGCCGTCGAGGAGCAGGGAGCGGCGACCCAGGAGATCGTGCGCAACGTTGCGCAGGCCTCGGCCGGTGCGAGCGAGGTCACGGCCCACATCGCGGGCGTGGCGCGCGCGTCGGAGGACACGGGCGCTGCCGCGACCCAGGTCCTAGCGTCGAGTTCCGAGCTGTCGCGCCAATCCGAACGCCTCGGCGCAGAGGTCGCGCACTTCCTGGCCACCGTCCGCGCCGCCTGAAACCCCGTCGACGCGTTCGTCGGCCCGTTTCCCTCATCCTCGCGGTGCCACTTCGGCGGCTGCGAAGGATGAGGGGGACGAACGATCGTCGGAAGACCGACGCTCTCAGGGTCGAATGGCCGCCCGTCATCCGTCGCAGGACCGCCGTCGCGCCATGCCTGGCACTGGAGACCGCCGGCGCTCGGGAGGTTTCGCGGGAGGCTCTTAGACGCGGCGCGGCCGCTCCGCTATGGTCGCCCGCGGGTCGAAGCCCGCGGGACCGGAGGGCGCATGAGACGCGACGCGACAAACCGAGCCGACGCGGCAGCCGCCAAGGCGCGCCGCCTCGTTCTGGCGCTCGGGGCCGGCCTCGCGCTTCCGCTCGTCCTCCTGCCGCCGTCGCCGGCCGAGGCGCAGTGGGGCGACAGCTACGACCAGCCGCGCCGACGCGGCCGCGACGCCTATTACCGCGAGGACGACGGCTATGCCCGCGCGCCGCGCCGCGCCGCGCCGGAGCCCGAGCAGCGCCAATTCTACTGGCCGTGGGAAGACCGGCCGAGCCCGCCGGATCCGCGGCAGGCGGCCCCGACCTATCGCCCGCCGCGCGTGCGGCCGCCCGCCAGCGCGGAGACCGGCCGCCAGCTTCGGCGTCCGCAGACCCGGCCGGCGCCCACCGTCGCGGCGCCGGCGCCGGCCGTGAAGAAGACTGAGGCGAAGGTCCAGATCGCGGTGTTCGGCGATTCGCTGGCCGACCATCTCAGCCGCGGGCTGGACGACGTGTTCGAGGACACCGCCGACGTCGCGGTGATCGATCGCGCCAAGGCCGACAGCGGCCTCGTGCGCAGGGACGTCGTCGATTGGCCGAAGGCCGCCGAGGACTACCTGAAGGCGAACCCGAAGGTCGGCTATGCCGTGGTCATGCTCGGTGCCAACGATCGCCAGCCGATGCGCGACGGGGACCAGACCCTCGATCCGCTCTCCGACCGCTGGCGCGAGGTCTACCGCACCCGCGTGGACGCCCTGGTGAAGGTCTTCACTGACCGGAAGATCCCGCTCGTCTGGGTCGGCGCCCCGCCGATGCGCAGCGAGAGCCTGACGCGCGACCTCGGCAGCCTCAACGAGATCGTCCGGGATGCCGTCACCAAGGCGGGGGGCACCTACGTCGATGTCGGGCCGGGCTTCTCCGACGACCGCAACCACTACACCGCCACGGGACCGGACCTCGACGGGCAGAGCGCCAAGCTCCGCACCGCCGACGGCGTGCACTTCACCCATGCCGGCGCCCGCAAGCTCGCGCATTTTGCCGACGTGGAGCTGAAGCGCCTGATGGGTGCGACGGCGCCCACCGCGCCCGAGCAGCCGGCTGCCGCCGTCTCGGCCCTGCCCGCGACGCCGCTCGACGGGGCACCGACGACGACCCTCGACGACGTCACTGCGATCGACCGGCAGATCACGGCGATGCTACCGAGCCTGCCCGAGCCGCCCGGCGTCCCGGCCCTCCCCGTCAAGCCGGCGGCGGGGCCGGTCGTCCCGCTCGGCCGGATCGAGCTGTCGCCCGGCGGCGTCCTGGTCAGCGGCCGACCGCGCGACGGCGACGCCACCGGCACGGTCGAGCGCGCGCTCCAGCGCGGGGCGGCACCGCTGCCGCAGCCCGGCCGCGCCGACGATTTCCGCTGGCCGCCGGACTGAATGCCCGGCGAAAACCTCAGCGCGGGAGGATCGAGGCACCCATCAGCGTCTCGTCGATCGAGCGGGCGGCCTGACGGCCCTCGCGGATCGCCCAGACGACGAGGGACTGGCCGCGCCGCATGTCGCCGGCCGCCCAGATCTTCGGGTCGGAGGTGCGGTAATCCTCTTCGTTGGCGGTGACGTTGCCGCGCTTGTCGACCGTGATGCCGGACTGCTCGAGCAGGCCCTTCTGGATCGAGCCGGCGAAACCGATAGCCATGAAGACGAGGTCGGCCGGCAGCACGAACTCGCTGCCCTCGATCGGCTGGCGCTTGGCGTCGACGCGCGCGCAGACGACGCCGGTGAGCCGGCCCTTCTTGTTGCCTTCGAGCCGGAGCGTCGCCGCCTGGAACTCGCGCTCGGCGCCCTCGGCCTGGCTCGACGAGGTCCGCATCTTGGTCGGCCAGTACGGCCAGACCGAGAGCTTGTCCTCGCGCTCGGGGGGCCGCGGCCGGATGTCGAGCTGCGTCACCGACAGGGCGCCCTGCCGGAAGGCGGTTCCGACGCAATCGGACGCGGTGTCGCCGCCGCCGATCACCACCACGTTCTTGCCCGATGCCAGGATCGGCGCCTCGCCGTTGCCGCGCATCGGCTCGGCGCCGACGCGGCGGTTCGACTGGATCAGGTAGGGCATCGCGTAGTGCACGCCCTCCATCTCCTGCCCCGGCAGCTGCGGGTTGCGCGGGTCCTCGGCGCCGCCGGAGAACAGCACCGCGTCGAACTCCGCGGTCAGCTCCTCGACCGGCTTCGTCACGCCGACGTTCTGGTTGTAGTGGAAGACCACGCCCTCGGCTTCCATCTGCTTCACGCGTCGGTCGATGTGGCGCTTCTCCATCTTGAAGTCGGGGATGCCGTAGCGGAGCAGGCCGCCGGCCTTCGGCTCGCGCTCGTAGACGTGCACCGCGTGCCCGACCCGGGCGAGCTGCTGCGCCGCCGCGAGGCCGGCCGGGCCCGACCCGATCACCGCGACCTTCTTGCCGGTGCGGATCGACGACGGCTCGGGCTTGACCCAGCCCATGTTCCAGGCGCGGTCGGCGATGGCCTGCTCGATCGTCTTAATCGCGACGGGCTGGTTCTCGAGGTTCAGCGTGCAGGCTTCCTCGCACGGCGCCGGGCAGATGCGGCCGGTAAATTCCGGGAAGTTGTTGGTGGAGTGCAGATCGCGCGCGGCTTCTTCCCAATCCGACTGGAACACGAGGTCGTTCCAGTCCGGGATCTGGTTGTGCACCGGGCAGCCGGTCGGCCCGTGGCAGAACGGGATGCCGCAATCCATGCAGCGGGCGGCCTGCTTCTTCAGGTCGTGCTCGTCGAGCGGCAGGGTGAACTCGCGGAAGTGTCGCACGCGGTCGGCCGCGAGCTGGTACTTCTGGTCCTGCCGGTCGAATTCGAGGAAGCCGGTGATCTTGCCCATCGGGATGCTCAGCGTCGGTAGCGAAAAATCGGTGGTGCCGCGATCGGGTCAGCGACCGGCGGCGGTGGCGATAGCGTCGGGTTCGATCCGGAACGCGACCTTGCATCGGTCGAGCCAATCCCGGATCGCGGGCCTCGCGGCCAGATCGAATCCACCCTCGTCGGCCCACTGGGTGTAGGCGAACAGGGCGACGTCGGCGATGGTCGCGTCGTCGCCCACGAACCAGCCCGTTCCGGCGAGATGCCGCTCCATCAGGTCGAGCGCCGCCTCGCCGCGCGCGACCCTGGCGGGATCGCGGGCCTCGCGCCGCACGCCGCGGAACTTCATCTCCGCCCGGCAGACCGCGACCGCCGGCTCGTGGCTGTACTGCTCCCAGAACAGCCACTGGTCGACCGTCGCCGCCGCGAAGGCATCGTCCGGCAGCAACGCGCTGCCGCGGGCGAGGTAGCGGATGATCGCGTTCGACTGCGCGAGCCGACGCCCGTCCGCGAACGCCACGCCCGGGATCTGGCCCGCCGGAAACAGGCCGAGGTAGGCGGGCGTCCGGCTCTCGCCCTTCAGCGCGTCGACCTGAACCCATTCGTAGGCGAGGCCGAGCCGATCGGCGACGATCTTGATCTTCAGGCAATTGCCCGAGGTGAGATCGCCGTAGATCCGCATGGCGGCAGGTGGGATCGTCGCAAGCGTCGCCGTCATGTCGTCCCCCCTCGCGATGTCCGCCATCGCTCGCGTGTTTCGTCCGGGCCGTCCGTCGGCCGGCTCAGAGCCGGTCGGAATGCTCGCGCAACCATTCCTTGAGCGCGGTCTCGATCCGTATCTGCCAGCCTGGCCCTCCGGCTCGGAACCGCTCGACGAGATCGGTGGGAAGCACCACCCGTTCAGTCTCGCCGGGACGGTGCCCGCGCTCGATCAGGCGGCCCCCGACGAAACGATCGGCCTTCTCGAACCAAGCCTCGTCCAGTTCCGGCGCGTCGTCCGGATCCCAGCCGATCTCGTCGGGGTTCAGCGGTCGGTCAGCCGCGTTCGCGATAGCGCGCTTGCTCTCGGTCATTGGCCTTCCTCATGCTGATGATCCGGCGAGTATGATCCCGTTCGGTCCAAACGACGACCACCATCCGTCCGTCGAGCATTCCCACCGTGATCGATCGCGCCTCGCGGTAGTCCATCCGCTCGTCCCTGAAGGTCGTCACCGCGGCGGCGAAGACTTCAGGGGTGCGTGCGAAATCGAGGCCCCTCTCGCGCAACGTCACCAGACGCTTCGCGGGATCGAACGTGATCTCCATCGACCGGCACGAGGCCGGCGCGCGCCTACTCGGCCGCCACCGGCATCCGTGCCATCTCCATCTCGCGCAACGCCCGGCGGTACTCCACCGGCATCACCTTGACGAACTTGGTGCGGTAGCCCGCCCAGTCGTCGAGGATCGCCTTGGCACGCGGGCTGCCCGTGTATTTCAGGTGATTGGTGATGAGCTGCGACAGGCGCTCCTCGTCGTGGCCGGACATGTCGGCCAGGATGTCGACGCGGCCCTTGGTCTCCAGGTCGCCGTCCTGGTGGAAGCGGCGCATCAGGTCGTCCTCCTCCTCGACCGGCTCGAGATCGACCATCGAGAGGTTGCAGCGGGCCGAGAACGAGCCGTCCTCGTCGAGCACGTAGGCGATGCCGCCGGACATGCCGGCGGCGAAGTTGCGCCCGGTCTCGCCGATCGACACGACCACGCCGCCGGTCATGTACTCGCAGCCATGGTCGCCCATGCCCTCGACGACGGTGATCGCACCGGAGTTGCGCACGGCGAAGCGCTCGCCGGCCGAGCCGCGGACGTAGCACTCGCCGGCGATGGCGCCGTAGAGCACGGTGTTGCCGACCATGATGGTCCTGTCGGCGGGCGCCTTCAGCGCGTCGCTCGGCCGGATGATCAACTTGCCGCCCGACAGGCCCTTGCCGACGTAGTCGTTGCCGTGGCCGGTGAGCTCGATCGTCACGCCGGCCGCGACCCAGGCGCCGAAGCTCTGGCCGGCCGTGCCGGAGAGCTTCACCACGATGGTGTCGTCGGGCAGGCCCTCGTGACCGTGCGCCTTGGCGACGGCGCCCGAGAGCATCGCGCCCGCGGTGCGGTCGGAATTGCGGATCACGTCGTGGAGCACCACCGGCTCGCCGGTGTCGATCGCGTTCTGCGCGCCGGCGATCAGGCGCCGGTCGAGGACGTGGTCGATCGGGTGCTTCTGCGTCTCGACCCAGCGGATGGCGACCTCCGGCCCGACGTCGGGACGGTGGAACAGCTTCGAGAAGTCGAGCCCGCGCGCCTTCCAGTGCTGGATCGCCTCGACCTTGTCGAGGAAGTCGGAACGCCCGACGAGGTCCTCGAGCTTGGTGAAGCCCATCGCCGCGATCAGCTCGCGCAACTCCTCGGCGACGTAGAAGAAGTAGTTCACCACGTGCTCGGGGGTGCCCTTGAAGCGCTTGCGCAGCACCGGGTCCTGGGTCGCGACGCCGACCGGGCAGGTGTTGAGGTGGCACTTGCGCATCATGATGCAGCCGGCCGCGATCAGCGGCGCGGTCGAGAAGCCGAACTGGTCGGCGCCGAGCAGGGCCGCGATCAGCACGTCGCGGCCGGTGCGGATGCCGCCGTCGGCCTGCAGCGCGACGCGGCCGCGCAGGTGGTTCATCACCAGCGTCTGCTGCGTCTCGGCGAGGCCGGTCTCCCACGGGCCGCCGGCATGCTTGAGCGAGGTCAGCGGCGCCGCGCCGGTGCCGCCGTCGAAGCCCGAGATGGTGATGTGGTCGGCCCGCGCCTTGGCGACGCCGGTCGCGACCGTGCCGACGCCGACCTCGGAGACGAGCTTGACCGAGACGTCGGCCGCCGGGTTCACGTTCTTCAGGTCGAAGATCAGCTGCGCCAGATCCTCGATCGAGTAGATATCGTGGTGCGGCGGCGGCGAGATCAGGCCGACGCCGGGCGTGGCGTAGCGGACCTTGGCGATCTTGGCGTCGACCTTGTGGCCGGGCAGCTGTCCGCCCTCGCCGGGCTTGGCGCCCTGCGCGACCTTGATCTGCATCATGTCGGCGTTGACGAGGTACTCGGTCGTGACGCCGAAGCGGCCGGACGCGACCTGCTTGATCGACGAGCGGCGCGAGCGACCGTCCGGCAGCGGCTTGAAGCGCTCGACCTCCTCGCCGCCCTCGCCCGAGTTCGAGCGGCCGCCGAAGGAGTTCAGGGCGATCGCCAGGGTCTCGTGCGCCTCCTTCGAGATCGAGCCGTAGGACATCGCGCCGGTGGCGAAGCGCTTGACGATGTCGGCGGCCGGCTCGACGCTCTCCACGGGCACCGGCTCGCGCCCGATCTCGCCAGCGAGCTTGATCCGGAACAGGCCGCGCAGGGTCTTGAGCTGCTGCTCCTGGTCGTTCACCAGCTTGGCGTATTCGCGGTAGCGCTCGGGCACGCCGAGGCGCACCGCATGCTGCAGCGTCGCGACGGTGTCCGGGGTCCAGGTATGGGCCTCGCCGCGGAGCCGGTAGGCGTACTCGCCGCCGACATCGAGGGCGTTGCGATAGATCGGCGCGTCGCCGAACGCGTCGGCGTGGCGGCGCACGGTCTCCTCGGCGATCTCGGCCATGCCGACGCCCTCGACCATCGTCGCGGTGCCGAAGAAGTCGCGCGCGACGAAGGCCGAGTTCAGCCCGATCGCGTCGAAGATCTGCGCGCCGCAATAGGACTGGTAGGTCGAGATGCCCATCTTCGACATGACCTTCAGCAGGCCCTTATCGATCGACTTGATGTAGCGGTAGATGATCTCCTCGTCGACGAGGTCCGGCGGGAACTCGTGCTTCATCGCCACCAGCGTCTCGAAGGCGAGATACGGGTTGATCGCCTCGGCGCCGTAGCCGGCCAGGCACGCGAAGTGGTGGATCTCGCGCGGCTCGCCCGATTCGACCACGAGCCCGACCGAGGTGCGCAGCCCCTTGCGGATCAGGTAGTTGTGCACGGCCGCCGTGGCCAGCAGCGCCGGGATCGGGATGCGGTCGGGGCCGACCGCGCGGTCGGACAGGACGATGATGTTGTAGCCGCCGCGCACCGCGACTTCCGCGCGGTCGCAGAGCCGGTCGAGCGCGCCGTTCATCGCCGCCGCGCCGGTCTCGGCCGGGTAGGTGATGTCCAGCGTCTTGGTGTCGAAGCGGTCCTCGAAATGGCCGATCGAGCGGATCTTCTCGAGATCCGTGTTGGTCAGGATCGGCTGGCGGACTTCCAGGCGCTTGCGGCGCGAGGCGCCTTCCATGTCGAGCAGGTTCGGGCGCGGGCCGATGAACGAGACGAGGCTCATCACGGCCTCCTCGCGGATCGGGTCGATCGGCGGGTTGGTGACCTGCGCGAAGTTCTGCTTGAAGTAGGTGTAGAGCGACTTCGACTTGTCGGACAGAGCGGAGAGCGGCGTGTCGGTGCCCATCGAGCCGACCGCCTCCTGGCCGGTCACGGCCATCGGCGCCATGAGCAGCTTGAGGTCTTCCTGGCTGTAGCCGAAGGCCTGCTGCCGATCGAGCAGCGACACGTCGGTGCGGCTCTCGCGGGCGGTGACCGGCTTGAGGTCCTCGAGCACGATCTGGGTGTTCTTCACCCACTCCGCGTAGGGGTGCGCGGCGGCGAGCTCGCCCTTGATCTCCTCGTCGTCGACGATGCGGCCCTTCTCGAGGTCGATCAGCAGCATCCGGCCCGGCTGCAGGCGCCAGGACTGGACGATCTTCTCGTCCGGGATCGGCAGAACGCCCATCTCGGAGGCGAGCACGACGAGGCCGTCGTCGGTGACGACGTAGCGGGCGGGGCGGAGGCCGTTGCGGTCGAGGGTCGCGCCGATCTGGCGGCCGTCGGTGAAGGCGACGGCGGCGGGCCCGTCCCACGGCTCCATCAGCGCGGCGTGGTACTCGTAGAACGAGCGCCGATCCTCGCCCATCAGCGGGTTGCCGGCCCAGGCCTCGGGGATGAGCATCATCATCGCGTGGGCCAGCGGGTAGCCGCCCATCACGAGGAACTCGAGCGCGTTGTCGAAGCACGCGGTGTCGGACTGGCCCTCGTAGGAGATCGGCCAGATCTTCGAGATGTCGTTGCCGAACAGCTCCGAATCGACGCTCGCCTGGCGCGCCGACATCCAGTTCACGTTGCCGCGCAGCGTGTTGATCTCGCCGTTATGCGCCACCATCCGGTAGGGGTGCGACAGGCGCCAGGTCGGGAAGGTGTTGGTGGCGAAGCGCTGGTGCACCAGCGCGATCGCCGAGACGAAGCGCTGGTCCTTCAGGTCGAGAAAGTAGTTCCCGAGCTGGTTCACCAGGACCATGCCCTTGTAGACGATGGTCCGGCTCGACACGGAGACGGGGTAGAACTCCATCACCCGCGGGTCCTTCAGGCCGTAGACGCGGCCGGAGATCACCTTGCGGGCGACGTAGATGCGCCGCTCGAACGCGTCGCCATCGGCCGCCGAGGCCGGGCGCCCGATGAAGAGCTGGCGGTGATGCGGCTCGGTCGCCTTCACGGCGATGCCGAGATCCTCGGGGTCGACCGGCACGTCGCGCCAGCCGAGCAGGGGCAGCCCTTCCGACGCGAGCGCTTCCTCGACGATGGCTTCGATGATCGCCCGCGGCTCGTCGGCCTTCGGCATGAACAGCTGCGCGATGGCGTAGTCGCCGGCCGGGGGCAGCTCGAAGCCGAGGCGCGAGCATTCCTCGGCGAAGAAGGCGTGCGGGATCTGCGTGAGGATGCCGCAGCCGTCGCCCATCTTCGGGTCGGCTCCGACCGCGCCGCGATGGTCGAGGTTCTCCAGGATCTTCAGGCCCTGCTCGACGATGGCGTGGGTGCGCCGGTCGTGCATGTCGGCGACGAAGCCGACGCCGCAGCCGTCCCGCTCGTTGCGGGGATCGTAGGCGCCCTGCGCCTCCGGCATCGCCGGATCGCGCACCACCAGCGGCGCGACGCCGTCGCGGGCCGCCGGCGCCGTGTCGGCGTTGAGGTTCCCGCTCACGGCCATGTCCGCATTCCCGAAAGCCGCCATGCCCACCATCCCCGAAAGATCGACCAGACCCGTTCGAACGCCCATGCCCGCCAGGCGAGCATGTTTCATGCCCGGCGCTCAAGCGAGGCCGGGCCAGTCATCTTTTCTCGTCGGGTCTCGGGAGGGTCCTCGGTGGAGGAAGCGCCCGCTACCCGCGGGCTCGCACCGGCCCGATGTCAGCCGGCGTGGGCCCGGATCGCCTCTGCGGCGACCGGCTTGCGATCTCGTTTCGACGTCACGATGGTCACGTCCCGAAACCCTCTGCCCAGGCCTGAACGGCCCCACCGCGCGGCATCGTTCGCACGCGCGCACCGGAAATGGGACAGTCATACTGTCCTAACGCTGCAAACTGGCAGATTTCAAAAATTCCAGCAAGGGCCCCGCGGGACCAAAAGCGGCGTTTTGATGCCGCATCCCATGCCGGATCCCATGTCCGGTCCCATGTCCGCCCCGATGCCGGATCGGCAGGCGACCCAATTCCCCGTCGTGCGAGGGGCGATGCGAACGGAGGGATCGGCGTCGAGATCGGCCCTTCGCCGCCCGCTTTCTCCCGCAATTGCGCCCAAATCCTCCGCTCAAAGGCGAGCGCCGAGCACAAGCGGCATGCGGGGCAACGACCCTGCCGGAATGGCCGAAGGACACGCGGGACGCGGTCCTTCGGCGCGGGGCCCGGGCCGGATCGTCGGCAGGTCCCGATCGGGACTCCCCGGCGCGGGGCGAGCGCCTGCGGAGATTCGGGCGATCTCGAGAATGCGACCGGGAGGTCAGCCGTGAACCGATCCTATCGTCGTCTCCGTGCGGGCCTCGCCGCCTGCGCCCTGCTGATCGGTGCCGCCGACGCGGCGCGGGCGCAATACGCGTACGACGAGGCGATCATGCCGCCGCGCGCCGTCGCATGGCGCCTGGGCGAGCGCAGCTTCAGCGGCATGAGCCGCCCGCGCTTCGACGGACGCGCCTACATCGTCGAGGCCTTCAACCCGATGGGCGCCCGGGTGCGCCTGTTCGTCGATGCCCGGGACGGCGCGATCCTCGGCCGCCAGCGCCTCGACGACGGCCCGATCGCCCTTGCCCGCCCGGCGCCCGGCTACGGCTGGACCGAGGAGGACGAGATGCCGCGCCAGCCGATGCGGCAGGCAGAGCGCCTGCTCCCGCCGGCCGACATCCCGTTGCCCGAGGCGCGCGGAATGCCCCTGCGCCGTGCGCCGGCCGAGGCCGATTATGCCCGACCCGACGGATCGAACGGCATGCCGGGGCGCACGCTCGCGGACCCGAACCCGCAGGGCATCAACCCCGATCGGCGCGGCCCCGCCGAATCGCCGCGCAAGCTCGCCCGCGTCGCCAACCCGCCACGGTTGTCCGACACCAAAGCGCTCGACGAGAAGGCGCGCGATGGCAAGGCGATCGAAGGAAAAGCGCAGGCGCGCACCGTTCCCGAGGCGCCCAAGCTCCGCCCGGTGGACGCCGCCAAGCCCGAGGCGAAGCCGGAGGCTCCCGTCGCCGCCGTGGATCAGCCGAAGGCCGCGCCGGTTCCCGGCGTCACGCCGACTCCGGCAGCGGTCCAGTCGCCCGCCGACGGGACCTTGGCCAAGTCGGTCGAATCGAAGGCGGCGGACGTGAAGACCTCGGAAGTCAAACCCGCCGACCAGAGCTGGAAGAATCCGCCCGAGGCCAAGCGCAACGTCCGCGTCATCGGTGGTGCGACCCTCGTGCCGGGCGCGCCGGACAAGGACGCGCCGACACCCTGATCGGCCCCTACCCTGCGCGGCCGACCACGCGCTCGTCCCCGCAGAACAGCGTGAACGAATCGGCCCGGGCGATGGCGCAGAGCGTCATGTCGTGCAGGCGCGCCCGCTCGATCGCGAGCGAGGTCGGGGCCGAGATCGCGACCAGGACCGACGCGCCGAAATGCGCAGCCTTCTCGACCATCTCGAACGAGCACCGGCTGGTGATCACGAGGAAGCCCGCGGCCGGGTCGGTTCCCGTCCGGATCAGCGCCCCGATCAGCTTGTCCAGCGCGTTGTGCCGGCCGACATCCTCGCGGACCGCCACGAGGCTCCCGTCGAGGCGCGCCCAGGCGGCGGCGTGCACGGCCCGCGTCTCGCGCCCGAGCACCTGGGAATCGCCGAGATCCGACAAGGCCCGCGCGATCGCCTCCGCCCCGACGCGCACGCGGCCCGACGCGGCCCGGGTCTCGGCCCGCGGCAGGGCGGCGAGATCCTCGATCCCGCAGACGCCGCAGCCGGTGCGCCCGCTGATCGCGCGCTTGCGGGCGAGATGCTCGCGCAGGCGCCCGGGCGCCAAATCCACCAGCAGGCGCAGCCCGCCGTCGCCCGGCTCGACCGCGGCGCCGCGAATCTCGTCGGCCGCCGCGACGATGCCTTCGGTCAGGCTGAAGCCGTAGGCGAAATCCTCCAGGTCGGCCGGCGTCGCCATCATCACCGCATAGGGCACGCTGCCGTAGACGAGGTTCACCGGCATCTCGACGGCGAGCGCGCGGTGATCGTCGCGCGGCTCCGGCGCGGCGTAGGCGACGACGCGGGTCGCCACCTGCAAGGCCGTCTCCTGCAAGGCCGTCTTACGCAGGCCCGTCTCCGAAGTGGCCTGAACCGGCCGCCGTCCGTCCGTCATGGGCTGTTCCCGCCGCTCGACCCGAGCACGCCCTATAGCAGGCCGCGGGCCGAGCCGCCCCTGCGGCGATCGCCCGGGTGACGGAGCGGAGCGTCCGGAAAGCGTGCGATGCGACGCTTGTGCGGTTGCGCCTTTCACGACCTTGTGGTCTGACACCGCGATCGGATACCCGGGCCTCGCGCCTTCGGGGCGTCCATTCCGTCGAGCGACACCGCAAACCTCGTTCAAGCAAGATGCGGGCGGTCGACGGAGCGTAACGTGACCAAGGGGAGCCACGAGAGGCACATGCGGACGGCGCAGACGAAACACCGCTCCATGAGGGGGCTCGCCGCGTTCGGCGCGCTGCTCCTGACGTCGTCGCAGGCCCTGGCCGCCGGCATCGGCCAGCCCGAGCCCTGGCAGATGGACCGCCAGGTCCCCGTGACCGAGAACGCCCGCGACATCCTCCAGTTCGAGTCGTGGGTGCACTGGCTGTCGCTGGCCATCTGCGTGTTCGTGCTCGGCCTGATCCTGTGGTGCATCTACCGCTTTAGCGAAAAGCGGAACCCGACGCCCTCGAAAACCACCCACAACACCCTGATCGAGGTGGCCTGGACCATCGTCCCGGTGCTCATCCTCGTCGCCGTCGCGATCCCGTCGTTCCGCCTGCTGCGCGTGCAGCTGTCGGATCCGAAGTCCGACGTGATGATCAAGGTCACCGGCCACGCCTGGTACTGGTCCTACGAGTACCCCGCCGACCAGGGCGGCGGCTTCTCGTTTGATGCCAACATCGACGAGGACAAGCAGCCGCGGCTGCTGCAGACCGACAACGAGATGGTCGTTCCGGTGAACAAGATCGTCAAGATCCAGGTCACCGCCGCCGACGTCATGCATTCCTGGGCGATGCCGTCCTTCGGCTTCAAGATCGACGCCGTCCCCGGCCGCCTCAACCAGTTCTGGTTCAAGGCCGACCGCGAGGGCACCTATCACGGCCAGTGCTCCGAGCTCTGCGGCCAGCGCCACGCCTACATGCCGATCGTCGTCCGCGTCGTGAACGACGAGGCCTACGCAGCCTGGCTCGGCGAGGCCAAGACCAAGTACGCCCGCATCGACGACGGGTCCAAGCTCGCCGACGCCCGGTAGCGGGCGCGCCTCGGGCCGGCGCCGCGACGGCGCCGGCCCGACCCACCGAGATCTCGAGAGACACGCACAAGGCTCAGCTCAGATGGCAACCGCCGCAGCGCATGCAGGGGCCCACGAGGCCCACGACCACAAACCCTCGTTCTTCGCCCGCTGGTTCCTGTCGACGAACCACAAGGACATCGGCACGCTCTACCTGCTGTTCGCGTTCTGCGCGGGCATGATCGGCGCGTTCCTGTCCTTCGGCATCCGGATGGAGATGGAGGCGCCCGGCCTCCAGTACTTCTCCAATCCGCAGACCTACAACGTCTTCGTCACCGGCCACGGCCTCATCATGGTGTTCTTCATGGTGATGCCCGCGCTGATCGGCGGGTTCGGCAACTGGTTCGTGCCGCTGATGATCGGCGCGCCGGACATGGCCTTCCCGCGCATGAACAACATCTCGTTCTGGCTGACGGTGGCGGGCTTCTGCAGCCTGATCTGCTCGCTGTTCGTCGAGGGCGCGCCCGGCGCGTCCGGCGCCGGCACCGGCTGGACCGTCTACCCGCCGCTCTCCACCGCCGGCCATCCCGGCCCGGCCGTCGACTTCGCGATCTTCGCGCTGCACCTCTCCGGCGCCGGCTCGATCCTCGGGGCGATCAACTTCATCACGACCATCCTCAACATGCGCGCCCCCGGCATGACGCTGCACAAGATGCCGCTCTTCGCCTGGGCCGAGCTCGTCACCGCCTTCCTGCTGCTGCTGTCGCTCCCGGTCCTCGCCGGCGCGATCACCATGCTGCTCACCGACCGCAACTTCGGCACGACCTTCTTCGACCCGGCCGGCGGCGGCGACCCGATCCTGTACCAGCACCTGTTCTGGTTCTTCGGTCACCCCGAAGTGTACATCATGATCCTGCCGGCCTTCGGCATCGTCTCGCACATCATCGCCACGTTCTCGCGCAAGCCGGTCTTCGGCTACCTCGCGATGGCCTACGCGATGGTCGCGATCGGCGTCGTCGGCTTCGTCGTGTGGGCGCACCACATGTACACCGTCGGCCTGTCGCTGCAGACGCAGTCCTACTTCGTGTTCGCCACCATGGTGATCGCGGTGCCGACCGGCGTGAAGATCTTCTCCTGGATCGCGACGATGTGGGGCGGCTCGATCCGCTTCACCGCGGCGATGCACTGGGCGGTGGGCTTCATCTTCCTGTTCACCGTCGGCGGCGTCACCGGCGTCGTGCTCGCGAACTCGGCGGTCGATAAGTACCTGCACGACACCTACTACGTCGTTGCGCACTTCCACTACGTGCTCTCGCTCGGCGCCGTGTTCATCATCTTCGCCGGCATCTACTACTGGTTCCCGAAGATGACCGGCCACATCATCCCCGAATGGGCCGGCAAGCTGCACTTCTGGCTGGCCTTCATCGGCGCGAACATCCTGTTCTTCCCGATGCACTTCCTCGGGCTCGCCGGCATGCCGCGTCGCTACGCCGACTACCCGGAGGCGTTCGCGGGCTGGCACAAGGTCTCGACCTACGGCGGCCACATCTTCGGCCTCGGCATGATGGTGTTCGTGATCGGCGTTATCCTCGCCTTCCGCTCGAAGGAGCGGGCCGCGGACAACCCCTGGGGTCCCGGCGCGACCACCCTGGAGTGGACGCTGTCGTCGCCGCCACCCTTCCACCAGTTCGAGACACTGCCCCGCATCGTCGACGAGCCGGGTCACCACTAACAACTTCGCGGGGGCCGCATCGCGCGGCCCCCGCCCTTCCCCGGATCCTTCCCGCGAAGGGTCCCGGCAAGGGCGGTGCGACGGTCTGGTCTGAGCGGCGCTCGGCAGGCCCCCCCTTTTTCCGGCGTACGACGCCCGGACGTTTGGAACTGTTCCGGTTCGCGACTTCCCGTGCCGGATCGAGCGCTCCCGCCGCGCGGGCCCGAGCGCGAAAAGCAGAATGGTTACGGTGTCCATGACCACCCTGTCGAACAGCCTGCCCGCCGGCGCGACGCCGGTCTCGGTCGTCGGCGGAGACGTGCCCGACTACTTCGCCCTGCTGAAGCCGCGGGTGATGGTGCTGGTGATCTTCACCGCCCTCGTCGGCATGGTGGTGTCGCACGGCCACGTGCCGCCGGCCGTCGCGGTGATCTCGCTGCTAATGATCGCCATCGGCGCCGGCGCCTCGGGCTGCCTCAACATGTGGTGGGACGCCGACATCGACGCGATCATGACGCGCACCGCCAAGCGCCCGATCCCCGACGGCCGCATCCAGCCGAACGAGGCCCTGGCCTTCGGCCTTGTGCTCTCGGTCGGCTCGGTGATGGTGCTCGGGCTTGCGGCGAACTGGCTCTCGGCCGGGCTGCTCGCCTTCACCATCGTGTTCTACGCGGTGATCTACTCGATGTGGCTCAAGCGGGCGACCGCGCAGAACATCGTCATCGGCGGCGCCGCCGGCGCCCTCCCCCCGGTGATCGGGCAGGCGGTGGTGACCGGTTCGGTCGGCATCGAGTCGCTAGTGCTGTTCGCGATCATCTTCATCTGGACGCCGCCGCACTTCTGGGCGCTCGCGCTGGTGAAGGCCGGCGAGTACGCCAAGGCTGGAATCCCGATGATGCCGAACACCGCCGGCCCGACCTCGACCCGCCGCCAGATCATCTACTACACGCTGCTGCTCGCGCCGCTCGGCCTCTTGCCGGTCTGGCTCGGCTTCGCCGGCCTGCTCTACGCGGTGGTCGGCGTGCTGGGCGGCCTCGGCATGCTGGCCTTCAGCGTGCAGGTCTATCGCAACCGCGAGGGCGAGGCCGAGAAGAAGGCCGCCATGGGGATGTTCGGCTTCTCGATTCTCTACCTGTTCGTTCTGTTCTCGGCGCTGCTCGCCGAGCAGAGCCTCGGCCTGTTCCGCCCGGTCTTCGCCTGATGGAATACGATCCGCACGGCTTTCCCAAGATCGAGATGCGCCCCCTCACCCCCGAGGAGGAGGCGCGCCGGCGCAAGCGCTCGATCGCGATCGCCCTGGCGCTCGGCGCCATGGTGCTGCTGTTCTTCGTCCTGACGATCGCCAAGCTCGGGCCGCAGATCCTGAACCGGCCGCTCTGATGAGCACACCGAACACCGACAGGACGATGCTGCGCACCGCCTTCGCCTGCGGCGGCATGGCCGTGGGCATGATCGGCCTCGCCTTCGCGTCGGTGCCGCTCTACGACGCGTTCTGCAAGGCGACCGGCTACGACGGCACGCCGCGCCAGGGCCCGGTGCTCACCGCCGGCGTCGCCACCGACGACAGCATGGTCGTCCACTTCGACACCAACGTGTCTTCCTCGCTGCCGTGGCGGTTCAAGGCCGAGTCGCGCCGGGTCGAGGCGCATCTCGGCGAGACGAAGACCGTGTTCTTCCAGGTCAAGAACACCGGCACGACGCCGTCCACCGGCGTGGCGACCTTTAACGTGCAGCCCGGGCTGATGGGCAGCTACTTCGTCAAGATCGAGTGCTTCTGCTTCAAGGAGCAGACGCTCCAGCCGGGCGAGACGCTCGACGTGCCGGTGGTGTTCTACATCGATCCCGAGGTGCGGAAGGATTCGAACACCGCGCATCTCTCCGAGATGACGCTGTCCTACACCTACTTCGCGTCGAAGAACGGCGAGCCGGTCACGGCTGCGGTCGCCAACACGAGCACGGCCGGAAACAAGCGGGATTTCTGACCGTGCCGGGATTTCCCGGTGCGCGAAGCGTGACAACACGCGCCCGCCTCCGCTAAGGGTGCGGGTAGACCGGACGGGCCGGACGGCCCGAATTCGGCGTTCAGGGTAAGCGGACCGCGAGCCGGCGACGGCGCAGGACCGACGGGGTCGAGGAGAGACGGGTAAGATGGCCGAGGCGCACGCCAAGAATCACGACTTCCACATCCTCGCACCGAGCCCTTGGCCGCTCATCGGCGCCTTCTCCGGCTTCGTGATGGCCTTCGGCGCCGTGTTCTGGATGAAGAGCCTGCAGATCGGCACGCTCACCCCCGGCCCCTACATTTTCGGCGCCGGCTCGCTCGGCGTGCTCTACACCATGTTCTCGTGGTGGAAGGACGTGGTCCACGAGGCCAACCAAGGCGACCACACCCGCGTGGTGCAGCTTCATCACCGCTACGGCATGATGATGTTCATCGCCTCCGAGGTGATGTTCTTCGTCGCGTGGTTCTGGGCCTATTTCGAGGCGGCGCTCTACACCGCCGACCCGATCCAGGCCTCGCGCGTCGGCTTCACCGGCGGCGTCTGGCCGCCGAAGGGGATCGAGGCGTTCGACCCCTGGCACCTGCCGCTGCTCAACACCCTGATCCTGTTGACCTCCGGCACCACCGTGACCTGGGCCCACCACGCCCTGCTCCACGACGACCGCAAGGGCCTGAAGTACGGCCTGTGGCTGACCGTGATCCTCGGCGTGCTGTTCACCGCCTGCCAGGCCTACGAGTACGGCCACGCGCATTTCGGCTTCGCCGGCAGCATCTACTCGTCGACCTTCTTCATGGCGACGGGCTTCCACGGCGCGCACGTCCTCATCGGCACGATCTTCCTTGGGATCTGCCTGTACCGCGCCTATCTCGGCCAGTTCACGGTCAAGCAGCATCTCGGGTTCGAGTTCGCCGCCTGGTACTGGCACTTCGTCGACGTGGTGTGGCTGTTCCTGTTCGCGGCGATCTACGTCTGGGGCTCGGGCGCCGGGCACGCGGCGCACTGAGCGCGATCGGGCAGGATCCCCTGTGACGCAGGGGGGACATGCATCGAAGGGCGGCTCCGGCCGCCCTTTTTCGTGTCCGGGCACCCATATCCTCGGTGAGGCCGACACGTGGTGCATCGCTGCGGGGCTTCACGTCATGCAAGGAACCTGAGCTTGGCCCGGACCTACACGCCACAAGCACCGATCTCGACCGGCCTGCGCGGCCGCTGCCCGCGCTGCGGCGAAGGCCACATGTTCAAGGGGTTCCTCACCGTCGCCCCCGCCTGCGAGGTCTGCGGCCTCGACTACGGCGCGTTCGATTCCGGCGACGGGCCGGCCTTCTTCGTGATGTCGATCGTCGGCATCCTCGTGGTCGGCCTCGCCCTGTGGATGGAGATCACCTACCAGCCGCCGATGTGGGTCCACGCGCTGGTGGCCGGATCGCTCTCGATCGGCCTCAGCCTGATCCTGGTCCGCCCGCTGAAGGGCATGCTGCTGGCCCTGCAATACACCAACAAGGCCGAGCAGGGACGCTTCGAGCCGTGACCGCGGCCGAGACCGCCTCGCGGACGCGCCCCGGCGTGATCCGCGACCTTGTCCCGCCGGCGCTCGCGACGCTGATGGCACTCGCGATCCTCCTCGGCCTCGGGGTGTGGCAGCTCGAGCGCAAGGGCGAGAAGGAGGCGCTGATCGCCCGCATCGTCTCGCGCTCGCAGGCCGAGCCGGTGCCGCCGCCCGCCGACTGGAACCCGGCGCGCGACGAGTTCGAGCATGTCCGCGTCGGCGGCCGCTTCCTCAACGATCGCGAGACGCTGGTCCACGGGCTCGCGGCCGGCGAGACGCCGGGCCGCGCGCTGCAGGGCTACTATGTGATCACGCCGTTCCAGCGCGACGACGGCTCGATGGTGCTGGTCAACCGCGGCTTCGTGCCGACCGAGCTGAAGAACCAGGCCGACCGCCGCGACGGGCTCGTCGAGGGCGACACCACGATCGTCGGCCTGATGCGCGGCAGCGAGCCACGGACGATGTTCGTGCCGGCGCCCGATCCGGTGCGCAACGAGTGGTTCAACCGCGACGTGCCGGGCATCGCCGCGGCGCGCGGCTTCCCGGAGGCCGCCCCCTACCTAATCGAGGCGGATGCCGCGCCCGGCAGTCGGACCTGGCCGCGCGGCGGGCAGCTCCGGGTCGACCTGCCCAACAACCATCTGCAATACGCCTTCACCTGGTTCGGCATCGCCGCCTGCCTGCTCGGCGTCTTTTCCGTGTTTGCCTGGAAGCGCCTGCACGAGCCGGACGCGCCTTCCGGCGCCTGAGGCCGGGCTTGCGGCGGCGGCGACGCCGGCTACACTCGCTGCGTCCTATGGCGGAGTGATCCGATGCGCAGCTGGCTCGCCCTGTTCCTCGCCCTCGCGTTGACGTCGGCGCACGCTGCCGACGACGGCGCCCGCGAGGCGGCCCGCGCGGCGATCACCCGGCAGGCCGAGGCGCTGGTGCGCGATGACGCCGCCACCGCCTACGCCCAGGCCGCCCCGGCGATCCAGGGCATGTTCCCGACCGCCGACGTGTTCCTCGGCATGGTGCGCAACAACTACCGGCCGGTCTATCGGCACCGCACCTTCGTGTTCGGGCAGATGCAGGACCTCGGCGACGGGGCGCTTTCGCAGGACGTTGCGATCCAGGACGAGGACGGCGTCGACTGGACCGCCGTCTACAGCCTCGAGCGCGGCGCCGACGGAACGTGGCGCATCAGCGGCTGCCGGCTGGTCAAGGCCGAGGGCACGAACGCCTGAACCCGCCTCGGCGGTCTTCGACACGCCCGACCGCATCGTGTAGAGGGGGCGCCTTCCCCGGAGGCCCCCGTGCTGCACGTCTCAACCCGCGGATCCGCCGCGCCGCTCTCGTTCTCCGATGCCCTGCTCGCCGGGCTCGCCCGCGACGGCGGCCTCTACGTGCCGGAGGCGTGGCCGACCTTGTCCGCGAGCGAGATCGCGGGTCTGGCCGGCAAGCGCTACGCCGACGCCGCCAAGCTGGTGCTGCGCCCCCTGATCGACGGCGAGATCGCGGATGCCGACCTCGACCGGATGATCGAGGAGGCCTACGCCACCTTCCGCCACCCGGCGATCTGCCCGCTGACCCAGCTCGACGACAACCTGTTCCTGCTCGAGCTCTTCCACGGCCCGACGCTGGCGTTCAAGGACGTGGCGATGCAGCTGCTCGGGCGGCTGATGGACCACGTGCTCCGCGCCCGCGGCAGCCGCGCCACCATTGTCGGCGCGACCTCGGGCGACACCGGCAGCGCCGCGGTCGAGGCCTTCGGCGGGCTGGACCAGGTCGACATCTTCATCCTGTTCCCGCACGGCCGCGTGTCGGAGGTGCAGCGCCGGCAGATGACCTCGGTCGACGCGCCGAACGTCCACGCGCTCGCGGTCGACGGCAACTTCGACGACTGCCAGAACATGGTGAAGGCCATGTTCCAGCACGCCGACTTCGCCGACGCGGTGAAGCTCTCGGGCGTCAACTCGATCAACTGGGCCCGCGTCGCGGCGCAGGCCGTGTACTACTTCACCAGCGCGGTCGCGCTCGGCGCACCGCACCGCAAGGTGTCGTTCGCGGTGCCGACCGGCAACTTCGGCGACGTGCTGGCCGGCTGGGTCGCCAAGCGCATGGGGCTGCCGATCGAGCGCCTGATGATCGGCACCAACGCCAACGACATCCTGGCGCGCACCCTCGAGCACGGCGCCTACGAGCTGCGCGGCGTCCAGGCCACGACCTCGCCCTCGATGGACATCCAGATCTCGTCGAACTTCGAGCGGCTGCTGTTCGAGGCGCTCGATCGCGACGCCGCCTCGCTCGGCCGCCTCATGTCCGGGCTCAAGCAGTCCGGCGGCTTCAACCTCGACGAGGGGGTGCTCGCCAAGGTGCGTGCCGAGTTCGACGCCACCGCCGTGTCGGAGCCCGACGTGATGGACGAGATCGCCCAGACCCACGCCGCCACCGGGAACGTGCTCGATCCCCACAGCGCCATCGGCGTTCGGGCCGCCCGCCGCCTGCTGCGGCAGGACCCGGCGACCCCGGTGGTGGCGCTGGCGACCGCGCACGCCGCCAAGTTCCCCGATGCGGTGAGCCGCGCCACCGGCGGCCTTCGCCCCGCCCTCCCCCCGCATCTCGCCGACCTGATGGACCGGCCCGAGCGCATGACGCGGGTCGGCAACGACCAGGCCGCGGTCGAGGCCCTGATCCGCGACCGCGCGCGCATCACGAGGGGCGCATGAACCAGCACTTCGCCACCCACGCCGCCTCCCCGGGCCTGCGCATCACCACCCTCGACAACGGCGTCACCGTCGCGACCGAAGCGATGCCGGGCGTGGCCACCGCGACGCTCGGCGTCTGGGTCGGGGCGGGATCGCGCCACGAGCGCCCGGACGAGAACGGCCTGAGCCACCTCATCGAGCACATGGCGTTCAAGGGCACGCGCACGCGCTCGGCCCGGGCCATCGCCGAGGACATCGAGAACCTCGGCGGCGAGATCAACGCCGCGACCTCGGCCGAGGGCACGAGCTACACCGCGCGGGTGCTCGGCGAGGATGTCGGCACCGCGCTCGACGTGCTCGGCGACATCCTGACCGATTCCGTGTTCGACGCGGGCGAGCTCGCCCGCGAGAAGGGCGTGATCCTGCAGGAACATGCTGGGATCGAGGACACGCCGGACGACGTGGTCTACGACGCCTTCACCGAGGCCGCTTTCCCCGGGCAGCCGATCGGGCGCCCGATCATCGGCCGGCCGGAGACCATCCGGAGCTTCGACGAGGCCGGCATCCGCGCCTACCTCGCCCGCGAATACACCCCCGACCGCTTCGTGGTCGCCGCCGCCGGCGCCGTCGAGCACGAGGCCTTCGTCGCGTCGGCCGAGCGCCATTTCGGCGCCATGCCGAGGTCGAGCGCGCCCGAGGCGATCCCCGGGACCTATGCCGGCGGCGAGCGCCGCATGCCGAAGAAGCTCGAGCAGGCCAACGTGGTGATCGGCCTGCCCGGCCTGTCGTTCCGCGACGACGCCTACTACGCGCTGCACATGTTCTCGCAGGTGCTCGGCGGCGGGCTGACCTCGCGGCTCTGGCAGGAGGTGCGCGAGACCCGTGGCCTCGCCTACGAGATCCAGGCGTTTCACTGGCCGTTCTCCGATTGCGGGCTGTTCGGCATCGGCGCGGCGACCTCCGGCGCGGACCTGCCCGAGCTCGTCGAGGTGACGCTGTCGGCGACCGCGCGCGCGGCACGCGACCTCGACACCGTCGAGATCGCCCGCGCCAAGGCGCAGCTGAAGGTCTCGCTGCTCTCTGCGCTGGAGACGCCCGGCGGCCGGATCGAGCGCAACGCGCGCCAGATCCTCGCCTGGGGCCGCGTGATCCCGGCCGAGGAGGTGATCGCCAAGGTCGACGCCGTCACGGTGGACCACGTGCGCGCGGCCGGGCTCGCGGTCCTCGCCGGCGCGCCGACGCTCGCCGCCATCGGCCCGATCAAGAAGCTCCCGTCCCTCGACCGGATCACGGCGGTGCTGCGCGCCGCCTGAGCGAGACCGGGGACGACACGCCTACGCTGCGACCGAAAACTTGTTTTGGCCGCAAAAGCGGGCGATCCCCGGCCCGGACGATCGCGTATGCCAGCGGTGGGTGACGCCGGCCGCCGGGCCTCTGCCGCCTTGCTCCAGGTTAATCCCGCCTCTACCACTACGCGGAACCTGAGCCGTACTCGCCGCCGTACCCGGCCGGAACACTCGCCCGTTGCGCATCCTCGCCCTTTATCTCGCACTCTTCTGCGGCCTTCTGCTCAGCGGTTCCGCTCGGGCCGTGGAAGCGGTGCGGGTCACCCTCGACGCGCCGGTGATCGACCTGACGACGGCGATCGAGCGCTACCGCTCGGACGGCGACCTGATCCAGATCTCGACGGCACCGGGCAAGGACGGCATCGTCCGCCGCATCGTCGTGAAGGCGCGCGATGCCGGCGCGCAGCCCGACTGGATGGTGTTCGCGCTCACCAACGACACCGACGAGCAGATCGAGCGCATCCTCGTCGCGCCGCATTTCCGGCTGGTCGATTCCGGCGTGGTCTGGCCCGATCTCGGCGGCTCGCGCATCGCGGCGATCACCGCGAGCCAGGGCATCCGGCCCGAGCGCAACGAGAACCCGGAAGCCGACGAGTTCGTCATCACCCTCGATCCCGGCACGACGATCACCTACGTCGCCGAGCTGCGCGGCCCGAACATCCCGCAGGTGCACCTCTGGGATCAGGACGCCTACCGCAAGAAGGCCGCCGGCCTGACGCTCTACAAGGGCATCATCATCGGCATCAGCGGCCTGCTGGCGCTGTTCCTCACCATCGTCTTCGTGGTCAAGGGCGCGATCATCTTCCCCGCGGCGGCCGCGCTTGCGTGGTCGGTCCTCGCCTATGCCTGCATCGATTTCGGGTTCCTGCAGCGGGTCTTCCCGGTCACCGAGCTGGCGGAGCGGGTCTACCGCGCCTCGGCGGAGGCGGTGCTGGCCGCGACGCTGCTGGTGTTCCTGTTCGCCTACCTCAACCTCTCGCGCTGGCACGTGCGCTACAGCCACGTCGCGTTCTTCTGGCTGACCTTCCTGGCAGGGCTCGTCGGCCTCGCCCTGTTCGATCCGCCGGTGGCGGCGGGCGTCGCGCGCATCTCGATCGCCGCGGTCGCCGGGGTCGGGTTGCTGCTGATCGCCTACCTCGCCGCCCATAACGGCTACGACCGCGCCATCCTGCTCGTGCCGACCTGGACGCTGCTCGTCGTCTGGGTCACGGCCGCCGGCTTCGCGGTGACCGGCCAGATCGGTAGCGAGCTGACCCAGCCGGCGCTGATCGGCGGCCTCGTGCTGATCGTCATGCTGATCGGCTTCACGGTGATGCAGCACGCCTTCGCCGGCGGCGGCCTCACCCACGCCCTCGTCTCCGACACCGAGCGGCGGGCGCTGGCGCTCACCGGCGCCGGCGACGTGGTGTTCGACTGGGACGTGCCGGGCGACCGGGTCTTCGCCGGCCAGGAGATCGAGGTCCAGCTCGGCCTCAAGCGCGGCGCATTGGAGGGGCCGGCCGCGAATTGGCTCGGGCTGCTGCACCCGTTCGACATCGAGCGCTACTCGGCCACCCTCGACACCATGATCGAGGAGCGGCGCGGCCGCATCGTGCACGATTTCCGCCTGCGCACCTCGGGCGGGGCCTATTACTGGTACCGCCTCAAGGCCCGCCCGGTGATCGGCAACGACGGCGAGGTGATCCGCATCGTCGGCACCATCGCCGACGTCACCGAGATCAAGACCGCCGAGGAGCGCCTCCTGCACGACGCCGTGCACGACAGCCTAACCGGCCTGCCGAACCGCGAGCTGTTCGGCGACCGTCTCGATGCCGCGATCGCCTTCGCGAGCCAGGACCCGCGGCTGAAGCCGACGGTGATCGTCCTCGACATCGACCGGTTCAAGGGCATCAACGACGCGATCGGCCTCTCGGCCGGCGACTCGATCCTGCTCACCCTGTCGCGCCGCCTCGGCCGCCTGCTGCGGCCGCAGGACACGTTGGCGCGCGTGGCCGGCGACGAGTTCGCGGTCATCCTGCTGTCGGAACGCGATTCGGACCGCATCCTGGCCTTCGCGGAGATGATCCGCCGCGCCATCGCGACGCCGATCACCTATGCCGACCGCGAGATCTTCCTCACCGTCTCGATCGGCCTGGCGCTGCACGAGACCGGCGCCAGCCTCAAGCGCGACGAGGTGTTCAAGAACGCCGAAACCGCGATGGTCCAGGCCAAGCGCGGCGGCGGCGATCGCATCGAGGTGTTCCGCGCCGACATGCGCGCCGAGCGCTCGGACCGGCTGATGCTGGAGAGCGACCTCCGCCGCTCGCTCGAGCGCAACGAGATGAAGGTGCTGTTCCAGCCGGTCGTCCGCCTGGAGGACCGCACGGTGGCCGGCTTCGAGGCGATCCTGCGCTGGGATCACCCCAAGCTCGGGCGCATCCCGCCGGCCACCTTCATGCCGGTTGCGGAAGAGAGCGGGTTCGTCGTCAACCTCGGGATCTTCGCCCTCGAACGGACCGCGCTGGAGCTCGCCGCATGGCAGCGCTCGCTCGAGGTCGACCCGCCGATCTTCGCCTCGGTCAACGTCTCGTCGCGCCAGCTGCTGCGGCACGACCTGCTGCACGACGTGAAGACGGTGCTCGCCCGCTCCGGCGTGATCCCGGGCTCGCTCAAGCTCGAGCTCACCGAGAGCCTGGTGATGGAGAACCCCGAATACGCCGCGCAGATGCTGACCCGCATCCACGATCTCGGCGCCGGGCTCTCGCTCGACGATTTCGGCACCGGCTACTCGGCGCTGTCCTACCTGCAGCGCTTCCCCTTCGACACGATCAAGATCGACCAGTCCTTCGTCCGCCAGATGGCCTCGGGCAAGACGGCGATCCTGCGCTCGATCGTGCGGATGGCCAACGAGCTCAACCTCGCCATCGTCGCCGAGGGTGCGGAGTCCGAGGCCGACGCCCAGGCCTTGGCCGAGCTCGGCTGCGACTACGCGCAGGGCTACGCCTTCGGCGAGCCGATGACGATGCTGCAGGCCCGCCAGCTCGTGGGGGCGGCACCGGAAGCCGCCTGATCGGGGTTTCATCCCCAGGTCGATTGCTCCGGCGTCCCGAACTCTTGCACCCCCGTCCCGCGGTCGCCCTTCGCGTTGAAGCCAAGCTTTCGGCACCCTAACGCTCGATCGCTGGCCGATCCCGCAGAACCATGCGCGGACGGAGGGCCGATGGGGCTGTCGACATCATGAAAAAACTTCTCTTCTCCGCCGAAGGCCGGATCGGGCGCGCGACCTTCTGGAAGGGCATCCTCGGCTCGGTGCTCGGCGCCGTCATCGTCGCGTCCGCGCTGAACTACGTGCTGGCCCAGATGATCCCGAACGAGGCCGCCGCAGGGGAAGGCTTCAAGGTCGATGGGCCGGCAGCGATCCCGTTCGTAATCCTGAACCTCCTCACCACGGTCTTCATCGTCTGGTCGTCGGTCTGCCTCGGGATCAAGCGCTACCACGACCGCGACAAGCCCGGCGTCTGGGTGCTGCTCTCGCTCATTCCGCTCGGCAACCTCTGGTACTTTATCGAGACCGGGTTCCTGCGGGGCACGGTCGGCCCGAACACGTTCGGCCCCGACCCGCGCGGCCGCGGCCTCGCGACGTCCGCGGGCCTGTCTCTGGCGATCTGACGCCGCGCGATCGACGCTGCGACGATCCCGAATCAGTGACGTCGCAGCGTTTCCGCGCGACGATGCGCACCCATTTCGGTCGAAGTCGGGTGCGCAGCCGAATTACCTGAGGCGGACGGACGCCATGCTCGCTCGCCGCCGCCCGGAGGAATCGGTGCGTGACAACCGCGATTTAAGCCTCCCTTAACCATGCCGACGGAAGGTTGTGTGGAGAAATGGCAGGGCGCACGACGCCCCTGCCGCGTGCTGGAGAACGGTGATGGCCGAAGCGGCAAGGCGGTTTCGCGAGACGAGCGGATCCGATGTGGTACGCCGGCTGATCGCGCGCCCGATCCGCCTCGACGCGCCGCGCAGCGCCGCGCCGACCGCGTACGCGATGCCGGCTTATGAGCCGGCCGACGCCCGGCTCGAGGCCGCGTTCGCCACCTCGGAGCACGAGATGGCAGCCCTCGAAGACCTTGAATTCCAGGACGAGACCTTCGACGACGAGCCCGAGGAGGACGTCGTCGAGCGGCTTCAGGCCGAGATGGCGGTGATGAAGGCCATCCTGATGGCCGAGCGGGCCGAGGCGGCTTCCCTGCGCGCCCGGATGGCGCTGCACGTCGAGCCGGAGCCGATCGGCGCGGAGGCGCGTGCCACCCGCGAGCGCTGGGCCGGCATGGTCGATCGCCTGCTGATGTCCCCGCGCTGATCGCCGCCATCCTCATGACATTCGGGAGACGACCATGAGCGCGCGCTGCTCGCTCGTCGTCAACGGCAAGTCCGTCCGCATCGCCACCGGCGACACCCCGCTCGATGCGGCGGTCGCCGACGGCATGATCGCGACCGCCCAGGCGACCCACGGCGCCGCCGTTCCGGGACAGGGAGCGACTCCCGGAGCGCGCCGCGTCCCGGGCCGCCGCGAGCGGGTCGACCCGATCAAGCTGGCTCTTCCGGCCGGCCCGTCGATCCACGCGCACGCGGAGGAGCCGGCCCCGGCGGTCGCGATGCGCACCGGCACCGTCACCGAGGTCCGCGCGCTCACCGCGCATGTGATCGAGCTCGTGCTCACGGTGAGCAAGGACCTGCCGCTCGGCCCCGGCGCCCAGGTCGCGCTCGCGCTCGACGGCGTCGGCCTACGCACCCTGTGCCCGACGCTGCGCGTCGACGGCTCGGCGGAACTCAACGAGCTGGTGTTCCACCTCGCACGGGACGAGGACGGCTGGTCGCTCGCCGATTCGCTGCCGCTGCATTCCGAGGTGAAGATTCGCGGCCCGGTCGGACGCGCGCAGTACCGCCCCGGCGGCGGGCGCCTCGTGCTGGTGTCGGCCGGCTGCGGCTTCGGGCAGATCTGGTCGATCGCCCGCGCCGCCCGCTACATCGAGCCGACCCGCGACCTCTGCGTCGTCGTCGGCGCGCGCGATCCGCTGGATCTCTACATGCGCGAGAGCCTGGAATGGCTGCGGGCCACGGGCGTCGGGCGCATCGTGCTCAGCGCCGACCGCAGCCGCCAGCGGCCGCCGGACGTGCGGCCCGGACCGCTCACCGCCCACCTGCCGGCTTTGCGCGCCACGGACGTGGTGCACGTGGCCGGCGACAGCTCGACGGTCGGCGCGGTGCAGGTTCTCGCGGCTGCCGTAGGCGCACGATGCTATCCGGTCCTGGTCGACGCGTAGATCGCCCAGACGCCCGCCTCGTTCTTGCTTTGCGACACGAGCCACCCTGAGCCTGAGCGGCTGGCCTGTGCAGCGATTCTCTTGAAGGGGCCCGCCCTTCCCTCCCCCCTTTAGCGGGGGGAGGGAAAAACCGCGGCGAGAGGCGTCCCCCTAGACCTGCACCCGCCAGATCTCCTGCGCGTATTCCCGCATCGACCGGTCCGACGAGAACCAGGCCATCCGCGCCGTGTTGCGGATCGCCTTGGCCCACCAGCCGGCCTGGTCCTTCCAGGCGGCGTCGATCTCGCGCTGGACCCGCCAGTAATCGTCGAAGTCGACGGTGAGCAGGTACTGGTCGCGGTGGCGCAGGTCGTCGGTCAGCGGCCGGAAGCGGTTCGGCTCGTCCGGCGAGAACCGGCCCGAGGCGATCATGTCGAGGGCGGCGGCCAGGCGCGGCGAGGCCTGGATCGCGTCGCGCGCGTAGTTGGTCTCGGCGATGCGGGCCTGAACGCCGGCGGCGTCGAGCCCGAAGATGAAGATGTTGTCCGCACCGACATGGTCGCGGATCTCGATGTTGGCGCCGTCGAGCGTGCCGACCGTGAGCGCGCCGTTGAGCGCCAGCTTCATGTTGCCGGTGCCCGACGCCTCCATGCCCGCGGTCGAGATCTGCTCGGAGAGGTCGGCGGCCGGGATGATCGCCTCGGCGAGGCTCACCGAGTAGTTCGGCAGGAACACCACCTTCAGGCGGTCGGCGACCTCGGGGTCGTCGTTGACGGCCTTGGCCACGTCCAGCGCCAGCTTGATGATCAGCTTGGCCTGGCTGTAGCTCGGCGCCGCTTTGCCGCCGAAGATCTTGACGCGGGGCGTCCAGTCCTTGTGGGGCTCGGCCTTGATCGCCTGGTAGAGCGCCACCGTCTCGATGACGTTGAGAAGCTGGCGCTTGTATTCGTGGATGCGCTTGATCTGCACGTCGAACAGCGCCGAGGGGTCGACGTCGATCCCGGTGCGCTCGGCGATGATCCCGGCCAGCGCCTGCTTGCGGCTGAAGCGGGCCGCCGCGTAGCGCTTCACGAAGGCAGGATCCTCGGCGAAGGCGTCGAGCCCGCGCAGCAGGCCGGGATCGTCGAGGACGCCGGGCCCGACCGCTTCCACCGCGAGGCGGGTCAGGCCGGGATTGGCGTTGTGCAGCCAGCGGCGGAAGGTGATGCCGTTGGTCTTGTTGACGATCTTGTCGCCGTCGAGCGCGTGCAGGTCGCGGAACACCGTCGAGCGCATCAGATCGGTGTGAAGCGCCGAGACGCCGTTCACCCGACGCGCGCCGTGGAAGGCCAAGTGCCCCATCCGCACCCGGCGCCCCTGCGATTCGTCGATCAGCGAGACCGAGGCGAGGTGGGCGGCATCGTGGCGGCCGTGGCGGCCCTGCTCCTCGAGGTGCATCCAGTTGATCAGGTAGATGATCTGCATGTGGCGCGGCAGCAGCCGCTCCATCAGCTCCACCGGCCAGGTCTCGAGCGCCTCCGGAAGCAGGGTGTGGTTGGTGTAGTTCAGCGTGTTGGTCGTGACGTGCCAGGCATCGTCCCACTGCAGCCCGTGATCCTCCAGCAGGATGCGCATCAGCTCCGGCACGGCGATGGCCGGGTGCGTGTCGTTGAGCTGGATCGCGGCGTGGTCGTGCAGCGAGCGGACGTCGCCGCGCTCGGCCACGTGCCGCCGGACGAGGTCCTGCAGCGAGGCTGAGGTAAAGAAGTATTCCTGGCGCAGGCGCAGCTCCTGGCCGGCGGTCGAGGAGTCGCTCGGGTACAGCACCCGCGAGATCGCCTCGGCGCGCATCCGGCTGGAGACCGCGCCGACGTGGTCGCCGCCGTTGAACTGCGCCAGATCGACCGGCGCCTCGCTTTCGGCCTTCCACAGGCGGAGCGTGTTCACGGTCTTTCCCCGCCAGCCGACGACGGGCACGTCGTGCGCCACCGCGAGCACCGTCTCGGCCGGATGCCAGTGCCGGCGGATCACGCCGTCCGAGACCGCCGCCATGGTGACGTGGCCGCCGAAGCCGATCGCGTAGGTCGCGTCCGGACGCACGAACTCCCAGGGGTTGCCCTCCGCGAGCCAGGTCTCGGGTGCCTCGCGCTGCCAGCCGTCCTCGAAGGTCTGGCGGAACAGGCCGTGGTCGTAGCGGATGCCGTAGCCGATCGCCGGGATGCCGATGCTCGCCATGCTCTCCATGAAGCAGGCGGCGAGGCGGCCGAGGCCGCCATTGCCCAGAGCCGCGTCGGGCTCGGCGCCCTCGACGGTGCCGAGGTCGACGCCCAGGCTCTGCAGGGCGGCACGCGTGGTCTCGACCAGGCCGAGATTGTTCATCGCGTCCGACAGGAGCCGGCCTATCAGGAATTCGAGGGAGAGATAGTAGACCCGCTTGTTCGGTACCGACGGGTCTGCGGCCTGGCAGGCGTCGACGATCCGGTCGCGCAGCGCGAGGGCGGTGGCCGCGAACCAGTCGCGCTCCCGCGCCGTCTCGGGAGACTTGCCGATCGCGTAGGCGAGCTTGGCGCGGATCGCTTCGCGGAGGTCGGCGACGGCATCGCCCGAGGCGGGCTGCGCCGGCTTGTCCCACACCTGCGGTTTACGGAACGGCACGGTGCTCGTCCGATCCGGCGCGTCGGATCGCTCGTCGCCGGGTACGGGTGCCAAGATAGCGTCTTTCAGCACGTGCAATCCCCCATCGTCGGCCCCGGCGCGTCTTCGCGTCTCGGGAGCGCCGCTTGCGTTCGTCGGCGGCGATCGACCCCTGTCTCGGATCGACGATCCTGCGGTCGCTCACCAATCTTGTCGAGGCGTCGCTGGGGCTCGATCCCGTCGATGGCGGCGATCTGATTCGCCTTTGTGTCCTTTCAGACACAAGCACCGTCGCACCGAAACCCGACAGGACTTTGTCACGCCGGTGTTGAACTCCGGGTGAACCGTACCCCCGTCGCCTCCCGCCGGCGAAAACGCTAAAGCCGAGCCTGTCAACTTCGGGGATATCGCTCATGGCCGGCACGGTCTGGTGGAAGCGCGGCACGGTCTACCAAGTCTATCCGCGCTCCTTCCAGGACACGGACGGCGACGGGATCGGCGACCTGCCCGGCATCACCGCCCGGCTCGAGCATCTCGCCTGGCTCGGGGTCGACGCGGTCTGGATCTCGCCGATCTACCCGTCGCCGATGGCCGACTACGGCTACGATGTGTCCGACTATTGCGGAATCGATCCGCTGTTCGGCACGCTGGCCGATTTCGACGCCCTGGTCGCGGAAGCGCATCGGCGGCGGCTGAAGGTGATTCTCGACTTCGTGCCGAACCACAGCGCGATCACGCATCCCTGGTTCGCGGAAAGCCGCGCGTCGCGCACGAACCCGCGGCGCGACTGGTACATCTGGCGCGATCCGGCCCCGGATGGTGGGCCGCCGAACAACTGGCTCAGCAACTTCGGCGGACCGGCCTGGACCCTCGATCCGGCCACCGGGCAATACTACTATCACGCCTTCCTGAGGGAGCAGCCCGACCTGAACTGGCGCAACCCGGCGGTGCGGACGGCGATGCACGACGCCCTCCGGTTCTGGCTCCATCGCGGCGTCGACGGGTTCCGCGTCGACGTGATCTGGCACCTGATGAAGGATGCCGGATTCCGCGACAATCCGGCCAATCCCGACTTCTCGCCCGAGCAGCCGGAGATCAACCGCTTCGCCCAGGTCTACTCCGCCGACCGCCCCGAGGTGCTCGACGTCATCGCCGAGATGCGCGCGGTGCTGCGCCCCTACGGCGAGCGGGTGCTGATCGGCGAAATCTACCTGCCGATGGAGCGGCTGATGGCCTATTACGGCCCGGACCTCTCCGGCGCCGACATGCCGTTCAACTTCCAGCTGATCCAGACGCCGTGGAGCGCGGAGGCGGTGTCCGACCTCGTCGAGAACTACGAAGCCGCGCTGCCCGACGGCGGCTGGCCGAACTGGGTGCTCGGCAACCACGACCAGCCGCGCATCGCGGCCCGCGTCGGGGCGGATCAGGCGCGGATCGCGGCGATGCTGCTGCTGACGCTGCGCGGCACGCCGACGCTGTATTACGGCGACGAGATCGGCCTGGCCCACGTGCCGATCCCGGCCGACCGCGTCCGCGATCCGTGGGAGCGGAACGAGCCCGGACACGGCCGCGATCCCGAGCGGACGCCAATGCAGTGGGACGGCGAGGTCCATGCCGGCTTCTCGACGGTGGAACCGTGGCTGCCGCTCTCCGACGATGCGGCGGCCCGGAACGTCGACGCGCTCCGCGACGATCCGACCTCGATCCTCACCCTGTACCGGCGCCTCCTCGCGCTGCGGCGCGAGCACGCGGCGCTTTCGGTGGGCGCGTATCGCGGCATCGCGACCGAAGCGGCCGACGTGTTCGCCTATGAGCGGTTCGGCGATGACGGCGCGTTCCGCATCCTGCTGAACTTCGGCGGCGCCTCGCACACGCTGGCCCTGCCCGCCGACGAGACCTGGACGGTGCTTCTCTCGACCCGCGGGCATCGTGGCGGCGATAGCGCGGTCGCTTCCATCGCGCTCGGGCCGGACGAGGGGCTGATCCTGCAGAAGTGCTGAAACCGCGAACCTAAATGCCGCAGTGCAATGCGATGAACCGCGCATTAACGATCTGCCTGGCCTAGATTGTGCGTCGCAGCGGAAACCCGGCGGAGCACGAGGGCGTTGGCAATGTCGAGATCGGCTGCGGATGGAACGGTGCGCCAGGACCGATCCGCACGGCGCGGAAACCCATCGATGGTCGAGCCCCACGCGTACCACCCGGCCGCCGCGAACCTCGATCGGCCGATCCTGACGCCGTCGCATGCCCTGCCCGACCTTCGCACCGCACTCCAGCCCCGCATCCTCTACGCGACGCCGGAGATGGCCGACTTCGTGAAGACCGGCGGTCTCGGCGAGGTCGCCGGCGCGCTGCCGCGGGCGCTGCGCAAGCACTACGACGTCCGCGTCCTGATCCCCGGTTACCGGCAGGTGGTCGACGCGTTTCCAAACATGCCCGTCGTGGCGCGGCTCGACGGCTTCGCCGGCGTCCCGCCCTGCGACCTCGGCCTCGTCGAGACCGGCGACGGACTTCGCATCTACGTCCTGCTCAGCCCCGGCCTCTACGAGCGCGACGGAACTCCCTACGGCAACGCCGACGGCGACTTCCCCGACAACGACCTGCGCTTCGCCCGGCTGAGCCTCGCCACCGCCGAGATCGCGCAGGGCGCCGACCCGGCCTGGGCGGCCGATCTCCTCCACCTCAACGATTGGCAGTCGGCCCTCGCCCCGGCCTATCTCGCCTGGCGCCGGATCCGCGTGCCGAGCGTGCTGACGATCCACAACCTCGCCTACCAGGGCCTGTTCCCGCGCGAGACGATGGCGCGCCTCGGCATGCCCGAGGACGCCTTCGACATGAACGGCGTCGAGTTCTACGGGCAGCTCTCGTTCCTCAAGGCCGGCCTGTACTACGCCACCCACGTCACCACCGTGAGCGAGACCTACGCTCGCGAGATCCTGACGCCGGACTCGGGCTGCGGCCTCGACGGGCTGCTGCGCACGCGCGCCGCGCAGGGGCGGCTCGCCGGCATCCTCAACGGCATCGACGAGAGCTGGGACCCGCGCACCGATCCGCACCTCGCGACGCGGTTCGAGGCCGACGACTGGAAGGGCAAGCGCGCCAACGCGGAATCGGTGCGGCGCCAGTTCGGGCTCGCGGTCTCGCGCGGGCCGCTCTTCGCCATCGTCTCGCGGCTCGTGCACCAGAAGGGCATCGACCTCTCGATCCAGGCGGCCGAGACCATCGTCGCGGAAGGCGGACAGCTCGTGGCCATCGGCCAGGGCGAGGCGCGGTTCGAGGATGCACTGCGCGGCCTCGCCCGGCGGCACCCCGATTCGGTCGGCGTCCATGTCGGGTTCGAGGAGCGCGACGCGCGGCGGATGTTCGCCGGAAGCGACTTCCTGTTGATGCCGTCGCGTTTCGAGCCCTGCGGTCTCGCGCAGATGTACGCCCAGCGCTTCGGCTCGCTGCCGATCGTGCGCCGCACGGGCGGCCTCGCCGACACGGTCGAGGACGGCGTCACCGGCTTCACCTTCGCCGACACCTCGTCGAAGGGGTTCACCGGGGCCGTCCGCCGGGCGCTCGACACCTTCGGCCAGAAGAAGCGCCTGAACGCCATGCGCCGCACGGCGATGTCGCGCACCTTCGGCTGGGACGATGCCGCGGCCAATTACGGCACCCTCTACGGCCGCGCCTTCGGCAACGGCGCCGCCCTGCGCTGGCGCGCGGCCTGACCCGAGCCGCCGCTCACAAGGCTACGATCGGGACCACGACGAGGCCGAGGGCCGCGACGGCGACCGCCGCGTAGCGGACGAGGCGTCGGGGGGGCGCGACGCCCGCCTGGGCATCGGGCCTCAGGACCAGCGCGAAGATCGGCAGGATCGGCAGCAGGTAGCGTCCCTGGGGCCCGTCGATGCGCGGATCGCCGACATTGGTCCAGCTGAGATACTGCGAGATCAGGACGAGCCATAGGGCGAGCGCGGCGGCGAGCACCAGCAGCGCGAGCGTGGCGCCGCTTCCGGGGGCTCGCCCGGTGCCGGCCAGGGCCGCCGCGAGGGCGAGAATCCACAGCGCGTGCAGCACCACCGGAAGGTGGCGGTCGTGCCAGCGCAGGATGCCGACGACGCCCTCGGTCATCGTCGCGGCGTGCTTCACCGTCAGCAGGAAGCGCGCCGGCACGGTCAGGAAGCGCATCGGCTCCGCGATCAGCACCCGAAGCTGCGCCGCCGGGTCGGTGCCGTGGAAGGTGGCCGGACGGTCGCCGGGCCAGAGCGGGCCGGCCTCGTAGGGCGGCTGGGGAACCGGGGTCGCGATCGTCGCGGTGGCGTATGCGGTCCAGAGCACGGCCGGCAGGACGACCGCCGCGACCGCAGCCAGGCGCGAAAGCAGGCTGGCGCCGATCCGGCGCCCGCTTCCGCGCGGGAGCGGCAGGAGCAGGATCAGCGCGATCGGAGCGTAGGGCGGCTTCGCCAGGAGGATCAGCGCGATCAGGATGGCGGCGCCGGCGAAGCGTTGCCGCGCCCGCGGGTCGTCCGGCTCATGGGTGAGCAGCGCGACGGCCAGGATCGCGACGGCGACGATCAGCCCGTCCTGGTTGAACGAGGCGGCGAGCGACAGGGTCATCGGCAACGCGAGGAGGGCGAACAGCCAGGCCCGGCCGCGGCGTGCCACCGCGAGGGCGCAGAGGCCGATCAGCGCGTAGGCCGCCACGTCGAACAGGCGCCCGAGCCGGGCGGAGGCCCGCGCCGACAGGTCGAGGGCATGACCGATCCCGAGGCCGGCGGCCGCCGGCAGGTAGAAGACGGGGAAATAGGTGGCGATCGTGTAGAGCGGCGCGAAGACGCCGGTCCGGCGCCAAGGGCCGGTGCCGACGGCCGGATCGACGGGCGGCGCCGCGATCTTGGCGTTGTCCGGCATGCGGGTGCGCACCAGCGCTTCCCAGACGGGATCGACCCGGACGCCCGCCGCCATCGCGGATCGCCCGTCGGGGCCGACGATGGTCTCGCGATGCCCGACGATCTGCCCGTCGACGAGGCTCGCCGCGCGCATGAGGTGGGCGGGCTCGTCCGCCACCTCGCCGAGGGGGATCGCCAGCGCCAGCACCAGGCAGAGCGGCATCGCCAGGAGCAGGAACGCACCGAGCCAGAGACGGAGCTCGTCGGCTGCGCGGCCGGAAACCGAGCCGAGGGTCATCGGTCGGCGCCCTCGAACGGCCCGAGCGCGCTGCGCAGCCTCATCGTCAGGCCGAGGGTCGCCGCGATCCCGATCCCGAGGAGGATCGGCGAGAGCCATGCCGTTCCGCCGGTCGCGGCCAGGACGCCGCTGCGCCCGGCCGCGCCCGTGAGGACGCAGACGAAGAGGCCGGGCAAGGCTGCGAGCGTGCCGATGGCGTAGGCACCCGCGTGCACGGTGGTGAGGCTCAGGGCGAAGCTCGTCGGCGCGAACGGCAGGATCGGCGACAGTCGGATCAGGCCGACCGCCTTCCAGCCGTCGGCAACGATCATCCGGTCGATGGCAGCCAGCCGGCGGCCGCCCGAAACCCAGCCCGCGAGGTGCGGGCGGAGCCACGACCGGCCGATGGCGAAGCTCGCGCCCGCGCCGAGCAGCGTCCCCGTCGTCGCGAGGCCGAAACCGAGGCCGGGCCCGTAGAGCGCGCCCGCCGCCACGCCGATGAGGGAGGCCGGCAGGATCCCGACGGTGGCGACGAGGGTCTGCGCGAGGACGAGGCAGGCCCATCCGGCCACGCCGAAGGCCGCACCGGCGCTCATCGCTGCGTTGAGCAGGTCGAGGATCGTTCCGGGGAAGACCGCTCCGAGCACGATCGGGACCGCGATCGCAGCCAGCAGCACCCCGCCCGCCAGGACGAGGCGGGTGCGTGCGGCGTTCATCGCCGCGGCGTCCCGGTGGGGGCGAAGAGCGGTTCCCGGCGGATCCCGAGGCGGTGCAGGCGGTAGGCGAAGGCCGTCCGCAGCACGCCGAAGCCGTAGACGACGCTGCGGCGGAAATTGATCGACGAGGCTTCGGGGAAGTACCGCGTCGGGCAGGAGATCTCGCCGATCCGGAACTCGGCTTGCATCGCCAGGGCGAGCATCTGGTTGTCGAACACGAAGTCCTCCGAGCAGCGGTCGAGGGGGATCGTCTCGATCACCGTGCGGCTCCAGGCGCGGTAGCCGGAATGATATTCCGAGAGCTTCTGGCCCATTAGGAGGTTCTGCAACAGCGTCAGCACGCGGTTGGCGACGTACTTGTACCGCGGCATGCCCCCGACGAGGGCGCCCTTGCCGAGGATGCGGGAGGCGAGGACCGCATCGTACTCGCCCGAGACGATCATCGAGGCCATCGCGGTGACCAGGCGCGGCGCGTACTGGTAGTCGGGGTGGAGCATGACGACGATGTCGGCGCCCCGCGCCAGCGCCGCCTCGTAGCAGGTCTTCTGGTTGCCGCCGTAGCCGCGGTTGCGCTCGTGCCGGATGGTGTGGATGCCGAGGCTCTCGGCGATGAGGGCGGTCCGGTCGCGGCTCGCGTCGTCGATCAGGATGATGTCGTCGACGATGTCCTTGGGGATGTCGTCGAACGTCTTCTGAAGGGTCGCGGCCGCGTTGTAGGCCGGGAGGACGACGGCGATCTTCTGTCCGTGAAGCATGGATCCTGCTGACGTCGGCGCGCTTCGGGACGGTCCGTCGCGCTTGTGGTCGGGTCAATCGGCGCGGCGCAGCCGCGCGAGAAGGGCGGGAACGGCGCCGCCGAGCAGCGCCGCGGCGTGGACGACCTGCCCGGCCTCGCGCAGGGACCGGCGACGCAGCGCCAGGCCGAGGCGCAACGGGATCTGGACCGCGAAGGTCGCCGCCAGCAGGGCGAGGGCGGTCGCCGCACCCTGGTGCTTGGCCGCGTAGAGGATGCGGCTGCGCTGGATGTAGAACAGGCGCCGCGCCCTCACCTGCCGGGTCGTCCCCTGACCGTCGTGCCGGACCGTCGCCTCGGCGACGTGGCGCACCGTGAAGCCCGCATCCCAGGCGCGGGCGCAGAGATCGACATCCTCGTAATAGACGTGGAAGCGCTCGTCGAAGCCGCCGAGCCGTTCGAACAGCGAACGGCGGATCAGCAGGAAGGCGCCCATCACCTGGTCGACCGGACCGGACGCGGCATGGTCCCACTCCGTCATGAAATGCGTCGGCACCCGGCTCGGCATCACCCGGTCGAGATGAAGCTCCTGGCCGATCAGGCTGCCCGCGGTCGGGCGCCTTGCGCACATCCGCTGCACACGGCCGGCTTCGTCGACCAGCTGTGCGCCGACGACGCCGACCGTCGGATCGGCGTCGAGCGCCGCCAGCGCCAGACGCAGCGCATCCGGCCCGACCTCGGTGTCGGGGTTGAGGAACAGGATCGCCGGCGCCCGGCCGACCGCCGCGCCCTGGTTGCAGGCGCGCCCGAACCCGGCATTGTCGGCGTTCCCGATGACGGTGAGGCGCAGGTCCGGCCGCTCCAGGCCGTCGGCGGAGCCGTCGGTCGAGGCGTTGTCGACCACGACCACGTCCGTGGCGGGATCGTCGCCGGCGGCGGCCAGGCTGGCAAGGCAGGCGCGCACCAGGGCGCCGCCGTTCCAGTTGACGATCACGACGTCGATCGCAGGCCGTCGATCGGTGCGGGGCGTCGTCATGGCGCGTCGAAGGGGCGGCCGAGGCGGCCGCGGAGACCATCGAGCACCGCCCCGGCCAGCCGCCGCAGCACCGCCGGGCGGTAGCCGCTGTCGCGCCAGTACAGGAGCGTCTGCACCGGGAGGTAGGCGACCTGGCGCAACTTCCACGGCAGCGGGATGTGCCGCAGGCGCCAGCCGTAGACGGAGTTGCGCAGGTAGGTCGCCATGCGGAACAGCGGCTGGCGCGGCGTCTCGATGCCGAGGGCGCGGATCGTGCCGCCGCCGACGCGGTGGCCGATCGCGGCGTCCTGCGCCATCCAGCAGCCGTAGCCCGCATCCCAGGCGCGAAAGCACCATTCGAGCTCGACCCCGTCGATGAAGTAGTCCGCCCGGAACGGCCCCACGGCGCGGAACGCCGCCACGTCGACGAGCGAGCCCGAGGTCGCAAGGAATTCCACCGGCACCAGCGTGCCGACGGCCTCCTGCCCGGGCCGGCGCCGAAACCGCGGCGGCTTGGCCTCGGCGTTTGCGCGGCCCGGCACCGGTCCGATCACCGCGCAGGGCCGATTCTCCGCACGGAGCCGCGTGCGGGCATCGGCGAGCGCGCCGATCATCTCCGGCCCGACCTGCGCATCCTGGTCGAGCAGGAGGACGCCGTCCGCGCCGACCCGCGTCGCGGCCTCGACGACGCCGTTGAGGGCGGCCGCGATGCCGACGTTGCTCCCGGCCGACAGCAAGCGCACGCCAGCCGCCTCGAGCTTCATCCGATCCACGGGGCCGAGGCCGCCATTGTCGAAGGCGAGGACCGGATGCCGGCTGCCGGCATAGCGTCGGACGATGTCGTCGACCTGGTCTCGGCTCGGGTGGAACAGGGTCAGGCCGATGGCCAGCATCACGCACATCCAAGACAGGCCGCGGCCGGCCTGCGGCCCGAGCCGATAACGGAAACGCACGCCCGAGGCGAGGCCCGAGCCGAGGCTCGGGCCCAGGCTCAGGTATAGGTGCGATCAACGCTGGCCGAAGGTCGGATCCTTGAACAGGTCCTTGTACTCGCGGGGCTGCGAGCGCCAGTACTGCTTGGGCGCGCGCACCGTCTCGCCGAGCGCGGCCGCCGCGTGCCAGGGCCAGCGCGGATCGTAGAGCAGGGCGCGCGCGAGCGAGATCGCGTCCGCCCGGCCCTCGGCGAGGATCGCCTCGGCCTGGTCCGCTTCGGTGATCAGCCCGACGGCGATGGTGGCGAGCCCGGTCTCGGCCTTGATCCGCTCGGCATAGGGCACCTGATAGCCCGGTCCGAGCTTGATCGCCTGCTTCGGCGAGACGCCGCCGGTCGAGACGTGGATGGCGGGGGCGCCGGCGCGCTTCAAGCGCTGGCCGAGCTCCACGGTCTCCTCGAGGTCCCAGCCGTCCTCGACCCAGTCGGTCGCCGAGACCCGCATCCACACCGGATGGCCTGCCGGGACGACCGCCCGCACCGCCTCGAACAGCTCGAGCGGGAACCGCATCCGGTTCTCGAGGCTGCCGCCGTAGGCGTCGGTGCGCTGGTTGGCCAGCGGCGAGAGGAACTGGTGCAGCAGGTAGCCGTGGGCGCCGTGCAGCTCGAACGCCTCGATCCCGAGGCGCACCGCGCGCTTGGCGGTCGCGACGAAGTCGGCGCGGATGCGCTTGAGGTCCGCGCCGTCGAGGGCGTGCGGGGCCACCTCGCCGTCGCCGTGTGCCAGGGCGGACGGGGCTTCGGTGCGCCAGCCGTAGGGATGATCCGGCGCGATCTGCTGGCCGCCGTCCCAGGGCGCTCGGCTCGACGCCTTGCGGCCGGCATGGGCGATCTGGATGCAGACCGGGATCGGCGCGTACTCGCGGATCGCCGCCAGAACCCGACCGAGCGCGCGCTCGCAGCCGTCGGAGTACAGCCCGAGGTCCCACGCGGTGATCCGCGCCTCGGGCGACACCGCCGTCGCCTCCAGCGTCAGCAGCCCGGCGCCCGACATCGCGAGCTGGCCGAGATGCATCATGTGCCAGTCGGTCGCCTCGCCGTCGCGGGCCGAGTACTGGCACATCGGCGCGATCAGGATGCGGTTCTCTAGCGTCAAGTCGTCGAGCGTCAGCGGTTCGAACAGGCGGGCGGTCATCGGCAACTCCGGGTTGCGGGGGCATCGGCTGTGTGCCGCACTCTCGGGACGGACGCCAGCTCGCCGCCTCATGCCGGCCCTTTGCGCCGTAGCAGGGGGCGGCTCACCCCTCCCCGATCCCGCGGGCCTTCAGGCTCTCGCCGATCTCGTCGAGCACGCCGGCATCGTCGATGGTCGCCGGCATGGTCCAGGGCTCGTGGTCGGCGATGCGCTTCATCGTGGCGCGCAGGATCTTGCCCGAGCGCGTCTTCGGCAGCCGCTGGACCGTCAGCGCCAGCTTGAACGCGGCCACGGGCCCGATCTCGTCGCGGACCTTGGCGACGAGCTCACGCTCGATCTCAGCCGGATCGCGCGCGACCTGGGCCTTGAGCACGACGAAGCCGCAGGGCGCCTCGCCCTTGAGCGCGTCGCGGATGCCGATGACGGCGCATTCGGCGACGTCGGGGTGGGCGGAGAGCACCGCCTCCATTCCGCCGGTGGAGAGACGGTGGCCGGCGACGTTGATGATGTCGTCGGTCCGCCCGAGCACGGTGATGTAGCCGTCGGCGTCGATCACGCCCGCGTCCGAGGTGTCGTACCAGCCCGGGAAGGTCTCGAGGTAGCTCGTGCGCATCCGGGCGTCGGAGCCCCACAGGGTCGGCAGGCAGCCCGGCGGCAGCGGCAGGCGGATCGCGATGGTGCCCATCGTGCCGGCGGGCACCGGCTTGCCGCCCTCGTCGAGCACCTGCACGTCGTAGCCCGGCATCGGCACGCAGGTGCTGCCGTGCTTGACCGGCAGCATCCCGAGGCCGACCGGGTTGCCGGCGATCGGCCAGCCGGTCTCGGTCTGCCACCAGTGGTCGATGACGGGCCGGTCGAGCACCCGCTCGGCCCAGGCGACCGAATCCGGGTCGGCGCGCTCGCCGGCCAGGAACAGGGTGCGGAAGCGCGAGAGGTCGTGGCCGGCGACGTGGGTACCCTTCGGGTCCTCCTTCTTGATCGCCCGCAGCGCGGTCGGCGCGGTAAACAGGCAGACGGTCCCCGTCTCGGCGACGACCCGCCAGAACGCGCCGGGATCGGGGGTGCCGACCGGCTTGCCTTCGTAGAGCACCGTGGTGCAGCCGTGCAGGAGCGGCGCGTAGACGATGTAGGAATGCCCGACCACCCAGCCGATGTCGGAGGCGCAGAAGTAGGTCTCGCCGGGCTGGACGCCGTAGAGGTTCGGCATCGACCAGGCCAGCGCGACAAGGTAGCCGCCGGTGTCGCGCACCACGCCCTTGGGCTTGCCCGTCGTGCCGGAGGTGTAGAGCACGTAGAGCGGGTCGGTCGCCGCCATCGCGACGCAGTCCGTCGACCGTCCCGAGGCCGCGGCGACCGCCTCGGCCCAGTCGCGGTCGCGCCCCTCGACGAGGCTCGCGGCCGCTTGCGGACGTTGGAGGATCAGGCAGGCGGCGGGCTTGTGCTTGGCCGCGGCGAGCGCCGCGTCGAGCAGCGGCTTGTAGGCGACCACCCGGCTCGGCTCGATGCCGCAGGAGGCGGCGAGCACCACCTTCGGCGCCGCGTCCTCGATCCGGACGGCGAGCTCGTTGGCGGCGAACCCGCCGAACACCAACGAATGCACCGCGCCGATCCGGGCGCAGGCCAGCATGCCGAACAGGGCTTCGGGCACCATCGGCATGTAGAGGATCACCCGGTCGCCGCGCACCACTCCGAGGTCGCCGAGCACCGCCGCCAGGGCGGAGACCTCGCGGAGCAGCTCCGCGTAGGTGATCGCGCGCTTGGTCCCGGTCACCGGCGAATCGTACCGGATCGCGACCTGGTCGGCCCGGCCGGCCGCGACGTGGCGGTCGACCGCGTTCCAGCAGGCGTTCAGCGATCCGTCCGGGAACCAGCGGCCGTAGGGGCCGGAGGCGGCGTCGAAGGCCCGCGTCGGCCGGGTCGCCCAATCGATCGCCCACGCCGCGTCGAGCCAGAACCCCTCGGGATCGCGCATCGCGGCGGCGTGCACGTCGGCATAGCGCAACGGCGCATCGGCGGAGGGGTCGGTCGGCATGGCGGCTCCTCGGGGCGACCTCTTCACGGGGCGCCTTACGGGGCGAGCCTAGCAGACTCGCGCTCGCCGCAGGATCGGCGGACCGCACAAAAAAGCCGCGCCGTCAGGGACGGCGCGGCGGACCTCGGTGCCGTGCTGGGGATCAGGCGCGTCAGTGCAGCGTGTCGACGTCGGCCTGCAACCGGTTGATCTCGTCCTTCAGGAGAAGCTTTCGCCGCTTCAGCTCCGCGATGCGAAGGTCGTCCTCGGACGGCCTCAGCGTCGCCTGGTGGATTTCCCGTTCGAGGGCTTCGTGCTTCCGGGTGAGCTGGCTCAGATGCGTCTGCAGCGACATGAGTCGTGTCTCCTGTCATCGTTCCGACCGGTCGAATCTCGCACATGTCGAGCCGGCTGTCGAAGGCAATCCTCAGCCTATGCCTCACGAATGCTTGCCGCTCGGGCGTGCCTGACGCATGCTCGCTCCAGGCACGCGGCGGGTTTCGAAGGCGACGATGACGGTTGAGTTGGTCCCGGATGAGCAGTCCGAACTGGACGTCGAGCTGGCGCGGCTGAGGCAGGAGCACCGCGACCTCGACGACGCCATCGACGCTCTCGAGCGCAACGTCGCCGGCGATCAGCTGCAGATCCAGCGGCTGAAGAAGCGCAAGCTCACGCTGCGCGACCGGATCGCCTTCGTCGAGGACCAGATCACCCCCGACATCATCGCCTGATGCCGGTGGATGCCGCCGCGCCTCGCCTTGCCGCGTCGGGCCCGCGCCTGTAAGCGGCGAGCTTGCCAGCGGCGGATTCGGGCTCACGGGCTTCCTTCGCGCAGAGAATGGGTTTGACGCGGATGGTGTCGGCGCCTGCGGTCGCGATCATCATGGGCAGCCAGTCCGACTGGGCGACCATGCGGCACGCCGCCGAAACGCTCGACGCGCTCGGCGTCGCCCATGACGCGCGCATCGTCTCGGCGCATCGCACGCCGGACCGGCTGGTGGCCTTCGCCAAGGGCGCGAAGGCGGCCGGCTTCCAGGTGGTGATCGCGGGCGCCGGCGGTGCCGCGCACCTGCCTGGCATGGCCGCCGCGATGACGAGCCTTCCGGTCTTCGGCGTGCCGGTCGAATCCAAGGCGCTGTCAGGACAGGACAGCCTGCTCTCGATCGTGCAGATGCCGGCCGGCATTCCGGTGGGGACGCTGGCGATCGGCCGGGCCGGCGCGATCAACGCCGCGCTCCTGGCGGCCGCCGTGCTCGCGCTGTCCGATGCCGACCTCGCCGCCCGCCTCGATGCGTGGCGCGCGGCCCAGACCGCATCCGTCGCCGAACGGCCGGAGACCGAGACCCCGTGACCACGACGACAATCGCGCCTGGCAGCACCCTCGGCATCGTCGGGGGCGGCCAACTCGGCCGCATGATCGCGCTCGCGGCGGCGAATCTCGGCCTCAAGGTCCACGTCTACTGCCCGGACGCCGACAGCCCGGCCTTCGACGTCGCGGCCGCGACCACCTGCGCGGCCTACGACGACGCCGAGGCGCTGGCGCGGTTCGCGCGAAGCGTCGACGTGGTCACCTACGAGTTCGAGAACATCCCGCGCGAGACCGCCGACCTGCTGGCGGCGCACGCGCCGCTCCACCCGAGCGCCTCGGCGCTGGCGACGACGCAGGACCGGCTGTCGGAGAAGGACTTCATCAACCGCCTCGGCATCCCGACGGCGCCGTTCCGCGCCGTCGACACGCCGGACGACTTCGCCCGCGCGCTGGACGCCATCGGCCGCCCGGCGGTGCTGAAGACCCGCCGCTTCGGCTACGACGGCAAGGGCCAGCGCATCATCCGGACGGAGGCCGAATCGGATCGCAACGCGATCTTCGCCGAGTTCGGCGGCGCGGCGCTGATCCTCGAAGGCTTCGTCGCGTTCGAGCGCGAGGTCTCGGTGGTGGCCGCGCGCTCGGCCGACGGAAGCTTCGCCGCCTTCGACCTGTGCGAGAACGAGCACCGCAACCACATCCTGGCCGTCACCCGCGCGCCGGCGCCGGGGATCGCGCCGGAGACAGCGCAGGCCGCCTTCGCCATCGCCAGGACGATCGCCGACGCCCTCGACTACGTCGGGGTGCTCGCCGTCGAGATGTTCCTGGTGCGCGAGGCCGACGGCGGCGAGCGGCTCGTCGTCAACGAGATCGCGCCGCGGGTGCACAATTCCGGGCACTGGACGATCGAGGGCGCCGCGACCTCGCAGTTCGCCCAGCACGTGCGCGCGGTCTGCGGCTGGCCGCTCGGCGATCCGTCCCGCCCCGGCGGACTGCGTGCCGAGATGCGCAACCTCATCGGAGACGAGGTCTCGGGCTGGCGGTCGCTGCTGGCCGAGCCCGGCGCGCATCTGCATCTCTACGGCAAGGGCGAAGCCCGGCCCGGCCGCAAGATGGGCCACGTCACCCGCCTCGAGCCCTGAAATCCGATGCATCCGCACAACAGCGGATGCTTCGCGTGCGCCCTGCTCCCAAGATCGCAAGGTCTTTTCCAGTCGAGCCATATGTTCGCCACATCGGCCCGCATCAACGGGTCCGTCGCCCGTGCTTAATCGGGCGTTCACCGCGATGCGCGAACGTGCCGGAGCCTACGCGACCGGATCGGACCGGTTCCGTGTCGGCCGCGCCGCTCGGGGTGCGTGGATCAAGGTTCGGGCGTGCTGCAGACTTGAGCACCGTGCCGAGGGGAATGGGGCGATGACGTCAGACAGCGTGCGGTTTCAACGGTCGGCCCTGCTCGGCCTCGCTGCGCTCGCGAGCGTGGCGCTCGCCGGCTGCGAGACCGTGGGGAGCGCTGCCGGCCCACGGCAATTCGCGGTGCTCGAGGCGGACACCACGGGCGCGACCAACGTCAACATCGCCTCGCTGACCGAGGTGGTGCAGCGCAACCCGAACGACGCCGCCGCCTACAACACCCGCGGCGCGGCCTATGCCCGCGCGGGCCAGTTCAACGACGCGATCGGCGACTTCACCAAGGCGGTGCAGATCGACCCGAATTCCGGCTCGGCCTACAACAACCGCGCGCTGGCCTATCGCCAGACCGGCCGCAACGACGCGGCGCTGCAGGACTTCACCAAGGCAATCGCCTCCGACCCGAATTACGGCCCCGCCTATATCGGCCGCGCCAACGTGCTGCGGGCGCAGGGCGACCTCGATGGCGCGATGAGCGACCTCAACGTGGCGATCCGCCTGATGCCCGAATCGGCCGAGGCGTATCATGCCCGCGGCCTGGTCCGGCAGAAGCAGGGCCAGAACACCGCCGCCATCGGCGACTTCGACGCCGCGATCGACCGCAATCCCTTCGTCAGCGCGCCCTACGCCGCCCGCGGCCAGAGCCTGATCGCCACGAACCAGTACGACAAGGCGATCGAGGACTACAACGCGGCCCTCAACGTGAACAACAAGGACGCGACCTCCTGGGCCTATCGCGGCCTCGCCTACGAGAAATCGAACCGCAAGAAGGAAGCGATGGAGAACTACCAGCGCGCCTCCACCATCGACCCGAGCAACCCGATCGCCCGCCAGGGCCTCGGCCGGGTGCAGGGCGGCGTCGGCTCGCTGTTCAACTGAAGCCCGGGGTTTGCTCGAACGAAGAACGCCGCGCGAGAGCGCGGCGTTCTTCGTTTCGGATCGCGATGACCACCACCGCGCGAACAGCCGAGACAACCAAGACCGTAGGGTGAAAGCGACAGGAAACTGACGACCTTTGCCGCTATCGGACCGAGGAACACCCATGGCGCCGGCGCTCGAAACCTGTCACACTTCGTCGGATGCCGTACTTCTACTGTCATCTACGTGGCCCGAGCGGTTATGAACGCGACGAGATCGGGCTGGAATTCGCCGACCTCGATGCGGCGTATCTCGAGGTCTGCCGCGCCATCCTCGACATGGCGGCGGAGCTGGCACGGTCCGGCCACGACCCGATGCCCTACGCCTTCGAGATCACGGATGCCGACGGCCTCCTGCTCATGGACGTCCCGTTCCGCGAGATGCTGAGCAAGGGTCTCCGAAGCAGGCGCCGGCTTCTTCCCGTCTCGTCGGGCACGCAGCGCCGCGAGATGGTGCGGGCGGTGCATCTGCGCGCAGCCGTCTCCGACTCGATCGATCGCCTGAGCCAGACGATCCGCATGTCCCAGCTGATCGTCGCCCGGTCGCGCGCGAGCGGCGCGGCCGATCCATGGGGCGCCTCGCCGCGATCGGGTGCCGTCGCCTCTTAGGTCCACTCACGCCGAGCGCAGGGCTGCGATGCCGTCGGCCAGCGCGTCCACCTGCGCTGCGTCGTGCGCCGCCGAGAACGCCACCCGCAGCCGCGCGGTGCCGGCCGGGACGGTCGGCGGGCGGATCGCTACGACGAGGAAGCCCTGCGCTTCGAGGGCGGCCGAGCGCGCGAGCGCGGCCTGCGCCTCGCCGACCATCACCGGCACCACGGCGCTTTCGGCCTCCGGCAATCCGAGCCGCGCGGTGAAGCGGCGGGCGAGCGCCAGGGGCTTGGCACCCCGCTCCGGCTCCGCCTCCAGGATCGCCAGCGCTTCGAGGGCGGCGGCCGCGGAGGCCGGCGGCAGCCCGGTGGTGTAGACGAAGCTGCGGGCGCGGCTGGTGAGCAGGTCGATCACCGCCTGCGACGCGCAGAGATAACCGCCGTAGGAGCCGAGCGACTTCGACAGGGTGCCCATCTCCAGCGGCGCCCGCGGGCCGCCTTCGACGACGCCGAGCCCGTGCGCGTCGTCCACCAGCGTCCAGACGTCGTGGGCGTCGCCGAGCCCGAGGATGTCGCCGAGCGGCGCGCGATCGCCGTCCATGCTGAACACCCGCTCGGTCAGGATCATCGCCCGGCGATGCTGCGCGCGATGCGCCGAAAGCAGGCGGCCGAGGTCGGCGACGTCGTTGTGCCGGAACGTCAGGATCGTCGCGCCCGAGATCCGCGCACCGCCCCACATGCAGGCATGGGCGAGTTCGTCGACGAGGATGAGGTCGCCCGCACCGACCAGCGCCGGGGTGATCCCGAGGTTGGCGAGGTAGCCGCTGCCGAACACCAGCGCCGCCTCGGTGCCCTTGTGCGCGGCGAGCCGCGCTTCGAGCGCGGTCAGCAGCGGATGGTTGCCGGTCACCAGCCGCGACCCGCCGGAGCCGGCGCCGTAGGCGGCGACGGCAGCTTGCGCTGCCGCGATCACCCGCGGGTCGTGGCTCAGGCCGAGATAATCGTTGCAGGAGAACGAGACGAGCCGGCGCGCGCCGCGCTCGGCCATCGCGTCGGCGGCGCGGATCGTCGGCACTAGGCGGCGGCGGAGGGCGGCGGCATCCAGGCCGGAAAGCTTGTCGCGGGCGAAGGATTCGAGGCTCGACATCGGGCCTCAAAGCCCCGCGGCGCCGGCCGGAGTCAAGTCCGGCTTCGCGCCCGGTTGACCGTCGCGCGGCATGCCCGCATCGATCTGCGGATGCCGACCGACGATCCGAGCGCCGCGCCCCTGTGGCGCCCCTACACGCAGATGAAGCATGCGGCGCCCCCGCTGGAAGCGGTGCGCACGCACGGCTCGCGCATCGTGCTCGCCGACGGGCGGGCGCTGGTCGACGGCATCGCCTCGTGGTGGACGGCGGTGCACGGCTACAACCATCCCCACATCGCCGCGGCGGTCTCCGAGCAGCTCGGCACCATGCCGCACGTGATGTTCGGCGGCCTTACGCACGCCCCGGCCGAGCGTCTGGCGCGCCGGCTCGCCGGCTTACTGCCCGGCGACCTAAACCACGTGTTCTTCACCGATTCCGGCTCGGTCGCCGTCGAGGTCGCCCTGAAGATGGCGGTGCAGCTCTGGCTGAACCGCGGCGAGGCCGGCCGCACCCGCATCCTCGCGTTCCGCGGCGGCTACCACGGCGACACGGTCGGGGCGATGTCGGTCTGCGACCCCGAGGAGGGCATGCACCGCCGCTTCGGCGCCTTCCTGCCGAGCCAGCTCTTCTCCGACCTGCCGCGGACCGAGGCGGAGGCGGCCACCCTCGACGGCATCCTCGCGCGCCACCGCACCGAGCTCGCCGCGGTGATCGTCGAGCCGCTGGTGCAGGGTGCGGGCGGCATGCGGATGCATCCGCCCGAGGTCTTGGCGACGATCGCGCGCCTCGCCCGCCGCCACGGCCTGCCGCTGATCGTCGACGAGATCTTCACCGGCTTCGGCCGCACCGGCACGCTGTTCGCCTGCGAGCAGGCCGGCATCGTGCCCGACATCCTGTGCCTGTCGAAGGCGCTGACTGGCGGCACGATGGCGCTCGCGGCCACGATCGCCACCGGCGAGGTGTTCTCCGCCTTCTGGTCGGACGATCCCGGCGCCGCGCTGATGCATGGCCCGACCTTCATGGCCAACCCGCTCGCCTGCGCGGCCGCCGATGCCAGCCTCGACCTGTTCGCGCGCGAGCCGCGGCTCGAGCAGGCCCGCGCGATCGGCACGCGCCTCGCGGAGGGGTTCGAACCGCTCCGTGGGCGGCCGGGCATCGCCGACATCCGCACGCTCGGCGCGATCGGCGTGGTGCAGTTCGCCGAGCCGCCCGACCTCGCGACGCTCAAGGCGCGGCTCGTGGAGCGCGGCGTCTGGGTGCGCCCGTTCGGCGACGTCGTCTACCTGACGCCGGCGCTGACCATCGGCCGGGACGACCTCGACCACCTCATCGAATCCGTCGTCTCGGTATCCACGGGGGTCGCGTCGCACAGGGCGATTTGATGGGCACCATGACGCGGGCTGCGGCGAGGAGGGCGGTGCTTCGCGAAGGAATGGGATCCCACCCACTCAAGGCCGCGCCGGATGTCGCATCTCGCCGGCCCGCACGGACGTGCGGTACCGCGCTGACCGTCATCATCTCAGGATCCAGTACAGCGTGCCGCTCCAGACCATGCAAACGGCCGATCCGATCGCGACTCCGCCATCAAGCGCGGCGACGAGGTCGTAGAGCGGCCGCGCGGCGATCGCCGTACCGAGGAGCGTCCAACCCGCTGCGATGATGATAGGCCTCTTCCTGATCGCCCGTCCGTCATCGGATGCCGATGGCGTTAGCCGAGTTTCCAGCCACCATTTCATCAGAGGCGAACAAGCGGCGCTCGCGGCCGTCGCCAGCGCTCCAGGCCGCGAGTCGAGTCGTACGGCCAGCACTGTGGAAACGCTGAGAATGGCGAGGGGGAGAAGTTGCTCGAGGTCACGCCGTCGCATGGCATCCTCCGATCCGTCGTCGAGGTCGGGGGCCGGAACCGCGCCGAGATCGACGATCCGGAGGCGCTCCATTATCACGGAATAATTACCTAGCGACAGAGATCGCGGCCGCCCGTGTCGCCGAACGCCGCGCTCCGGGTCGCCGGCACGAAGGGGGGATATCGCCGGATCGGCGGCGGATCGTTGCAGGGCGGAGCGACGACCTTCGGCCGTCATCCATGGGAAAGACTTTCCGACCCGATGTCGGTGGCATTCGACCTGCCACGGACGCCTCGAGGACCGGCCAGCGTCGCTGCAACCGGAACGCCCCTCTGCCGTTGGACATCCAGGATGAGGGTGCGGCGGGGGCGTGTCCCGGCGACGCTCCCGGACCGAAACGCTGGAGATGCATATCGTGACGAGCGAGCAGACGAGTCCCCAGGAAGACCGGCCCGTGATCCTCCTCGTCGAGGACGAAGCGCTGACCATCATGGATCTCGGCGACGTTCTCGAGGGTGGCGGCTACGAGACGGTGCAATGCGCATCGGCCGAGCGGGCGATGAGCATCCTTCAGGCGCGGCCGGACATCTGCGGCCTCGTCACCGACGTGGAGCTCTCGGGCAAGGCCAACGGCTTCGACCTCGCCAGCTCCGTCGCCGAGGCGCGGCCGAAGCTGCCGATCCTGATCGTCTCGGGCCGCGCCGCGCCCGACCCGGCCCGGATGCCGGCCGGCGCGCACTTCATCGCCCGCCCGTGCAGCGGCGAGGACATCCTCCACCAGCTCCGCCGCCTCATGCCCTGCTGAGGCCTCATGCCCTGCTGAGCAGGGGATCGCCGCCCCGACCGTCATCCCAGCTTCACACGCCCAAGGCACAGCCGGCCGCGAACGAGGCCGGTCCCGTTTCCGGGGCCGGATTTTCGACATGTTCGGTCGTGCAGCGCGGGGTATGGGATGTCAGCGGCGGACGAGATCCCGGCAGCCGCGCCGGTCATCGAGAACCCGGGGCTGCCCGTGAACGGCAAGGCGAAGAACCGGAAGGACGGGCGGCCTGCTCCCGACGCGGCGCGGATCAAGCGCAAGAGCCGCGACGCGTGGGCTGAGCGCCCCGGTGAGGTCCCGGCTCCGAGCCCCGAAACGGCGGCCGCGAAGCGGCCCGGATCGAAGCCGCCGGGCGCCAAGAGCGTCGGCTGGGCGCTGGTCCAGGCGGCGCGCCTGCATCGCGCCCGCATCGGCGACCGGCTGGCGACGCTCGACCTGTTCGCCGGCCAGGAGCAGGTCGTGCAGGTGCTCGCGGCCTCCGGCACGATGACGATGGGCGACCTCGCCGCGACCTTGCGCGTGCGCCCGCCGACCGCATCGAAGACGATCTCGCGGCTCGCCGCCCTCGGCTTCGTCGAGCGGCGCGCGGAGGCCGGCGACGGCCGCATCGTGCGCGTGCGCCTCACCGAGGCGGGGCTCGCCAAGGCGGAGGCGATCGAGGGCATCTGGGACGCGGTCGAGGCGGAGCTGCTCGCCGGCCTCGACAACAAGGAGCGGCGGCGCCTGCGCAAGCTCCTGCGCAAGGCCGCCAAGGGACTCGCCGAGGCCGGCGGGCTGACCGGGCACGAGACCGAGGCCGATGCGGAGATCGAGGCCGACGAGGACGAAGCCGACGCGCTCGCCCCGATCCCAACACACTGACGCGGCGCCGTTCGGAGCCGCTGAACACGATAGCCGCGGGCGATACGCTGCGGGCACGCCCACGCCCCTCGCCGTCGCCGTCGTGATCGCCGCACGCCTTGCCGGACCCGCCGTCGCCGGCGATGCGATGCCGAGGCGGGTCGGGGCCTGCGCGACGACGGTGATTCCCGCGATCGGGAGGCGCTTCGGCGCTCCGCTGATGAGACCCAAGAGCAAGGCCACCGACGACGGCACCGGCGTCGAGCTTGGAAACGGCGTCCACGGCGTGTCGTACGACTTCGACCCGGCGGTCGCGAACGCGAAGGTCGGCGACCCTAGGGAGACCTGCCCGGTCTCGATCCCGAAGGGCGACGACCGCGGCAAGGTCTTCACGACGACCAACCTGCGCATGCAGGATTTCCGGACGCTCGGCGATTCCCAGCACCTGTGCGGCGGCGCCGGGCCGGACCGCCGCGAGGGCAGGTCCGGCCCGGCGAGCTAGGTCCGCCCCGGCGAGCTAGGTCCGGCCCGGCGACAGCGAGTCGCCTATCGGCCGAGCGGCTGGATGCTGTTGGCGATCGCCTTGAGCTGCGCCGCGTACTTCGTCTCGCCGGCGGGCGAGCCCCAATAGGACAGCATGCCGACCTTGGTCTCCGACAGCACGATGATCGACAGGCTCACCTTGGTCGGGCCGTCCTTGTCGACGCCGTCCCAGCCGAGATCGACCACGTCGAAGCCGTTGATCTTGGCTTCGGACTTCTTCTGCGACTTCGGATCGATCTTCACACCGCTCTCGGCGAAGAACTTCACGCCTTCGACGATGGCGTTCTCGAGGTTCTTAAGGTTCTGCACCTCGAAAGCAACGTAGATCGACGTATCCGGGGACGTCGCCTGGGCACCCTTCTCGATTTCCTCGGGCGACCACGCGTTCGGGAGGTCGATCGTCACGATCGGCTTGGTGTCGGGCAGCTCGAACGGCTTCGCCGACGCGGTGGATGCTGGGTTTGCGAAAAGGAATCCAAGAACCGCCGTCGTCGCAATGATGTTTCTCAAGACAACCTCCCCCGTCGCCGATCGCGGCGCGCGCGAAGAGCCGTGGACGACGTTGCATCGAGAGTCGAGGGGCCTCGGAAGGGTCATGCACCGCCGAGATCGATCCGGCGCGGTCGGCGATCCGCAACCGCTGGCACGAGTCCCGCATGGTGCATGGCGATCCATGCGTGCGCGCCCTCGCGGCGGGCGCCGAAACGACGGATCATCCCGAATGATATGACGGGCGGTTGACCCGGTGCCGTTTTCTTAGGCATCCAAGGGTCGTCGATCCCGCCGAGACCGGTCGCTTCAGGGAGTTGCGTTTGTCGATGTCACGGATCCGGACGTTCGCGGCCGCCGCCGGCCTTGCCCTGGCCTTCGGGATGGCGCCGGCCCAGGCGGCCAACGTCTTCCGCTTCGCCTTCCAGGGCGACATCAAGTCCCTCGATCCGTATTCGCTGAAGGAAAGCTTCACGATCGGCATGCACGCCGCGGTCTATGAGGCGCTGATCACCCGCGACAAGGATCTCAACCTCGCGCCCGGCCTCGCCGAATCGTGGGAGACGCCGGAGCCGACGCGCTGGCGCTTCCACCTGCGCAAGAACGTCAGCTTCCACGACGGCTCGCCCTTCACCGCCGACGACGTGCTGTTCTCCGCCGACCGGGTCCGGGCCGCCGGATCGAGCTTCACCACCAACATCCCGTCTGACGCCAAATTCGTGAAGGTCGACGACCACACCGTCGACATGGTGCTGTCGAAGCCCAACCCGATCGCGGTCTACCAGTTCTCGACCTGGTACATCATGTCGAAGGCCTGGGCGGAGAAGAACAACGCCGTCGCGCCCTCGCCCGTGAGCGCGGCGTCGCCGAGCTACGCCACCCTGCACGAGAACGGCACCGGCCCGTTCGTCATCACCGAGCACCAGCCCGGCGTCCGCACCATCTTCAAGAAGTTCCCCGGCTACTGGGGCAAGGTCGAGTCGAACCTCGACGAGGCGGTGTTCACCACGATCTCGAACGACGCCACCCGCGTCGCGGCCCTGCTCGGCGGCGAGGTCGACTGGATCGACCCGGTGCCGCTGCAGGATCAGCAGCGCGTCAACGCCAGCGGCAACGCCACGGTGATGACCGGGCCGGAGCTGCGCACGATCTTCCTCGGAATGGATCAGGTCCGCGACGAGCTCAAGGACTCGAGCATCAAGGGCAAGAACCCGTTCAAGGACGTGCGCGTGCGCGAGGCGATGTACCTCGCCATCGACGAGGACACGATCGCCAAACGCGTCATGCGCGGGCAGGCGACGCCGACCGCCCTGATGATCGCGCCCTCGCTCTACGCGCGCTCGGCCGAGTTCAAGCGCCCGACGACGGACGCGAAGCGGGCCAAGGCGCTGCTCGCCGAGGCCGGCTACCCGGACGGCTTCACCGTCCCGATGGATTGCCCGAACGATCGCTACGTCAACGACGAGGCGATCTGCCAGGCGGTCGTGTCGATGCTGGCCCGCGTCGGCGTGAAGGTGAACCTCAACGCCCAGCCGAAGGCCAAGTACTTCGCCAAGGTGCTGGCGCCGAACTACGACACCGCGTTCTACCTGCTGGGCTGGACGCCGTCGTCGCAGGACAGCCACAACATCCTCTACGAGATGGTCGGCTGCCGGACCGATCCGAAGTCGAGCCGCGGCGGCTGGAACCTCGGCGGCTACTGCAACACCAAGCTCGACGCCATCGCCGACCAGGTCGAGGGCGAGACCGATCAGGCCAAGCGCGACGCGGAGATCAAGGAGGGCTTCGAGATCCTGCAGAAGGACTGGGCCGTCATCCCGCTGCACCAGCAGGCGCTGGCCTGGGGCGTCTCGAAGACGGTGACGCTGACGCAGCGGCCCGACAACCTCCTGCTGCTCTACTGGGTGTCGAAGAAGCCTTGAGGCGCGGCGTGAACGGTTGACCCGATGCTCGCCTTCATCCTCCGCCGCCTGCTGCAATCGGTCGTGGTCCTGGCCGTCGTCGGGGTGATCGCGTTCTCGATGTTCCGCTTCGCCGGCGACCCGGTGAACCAGATCGTCGGCGTCGACACCCCGGTCTCGGAGCGGGCCGAGATCCGCAGGAACCTCGGGCTCGACGATTCCGTCGCGGTGCAGGCGGCGCGCTACGCCGCCAACGTGCTGCGAGGCGATTTCGGGATCTCGTACCAGTTCCGCCAGCCGGTCTCGCACCTGCTGGCGGAGCGGATGCCCGCGACCCTCGAGCTGGCGCTGTGCGCCACGATCTTCGCCCTCGTCGTCGGGATCCTGATGGGGGTCTACTGCGCGCTGCACCGCGAGACGGCGCTGGCCAAGCTCTTCCTGGCGATCTCGCTCGCCGGCGTCAGCCTGCCGACCTTCCTGATCGGCATCCTGCTGATCTTCCTGTTCTCGGTGACGCTCGGCTGGCTGCCGTCGTTCGGCCGCGGCGACACCGTGCGCCTCGGCTGGTGGACCACCGGCTTCCTCACGGTCCCGGGGCTCCGCGCCCTGATCCTGCCCTCGATCACCCTGGGGCTGTTCCAGATGACCCTGATCATGCGGCTCGTCCGCGCCGAGATGCTGGAGGTGCTGCGCGCCGACTACATCCGCTTCGCCCGGGCGCGCGGCCTCACCACCCGCTCGATCCATTTCGGGCATGCGCTTAAGAACACCCTCGTCCCGGTCATCACCATCGCCGGGCTTCAGCTCGGCTCGGTGATCGCCTTCTCGATCATCACCGAGACGGTGTTCCAGTGGCCGGGCATGGGCCTGCTCTTCGTGCAGGCGGTGCAGAACGTCGACATCCCGATCATGGCCGCCTACCTGCTGCTGGTCGCGGCGATCTTCGTGGCGATCAACCTCGCGGTCGACGTGCTCTACACGATCGTCGACCCGCGCCTGCGGCTGGCGGGGCGCACCGCATGAGCGCCCTCGCCGCGACGCCCTCGCGCTGGGCGCGGTTCCTCGATTCCGACGTCTTCGCGAGCTTCCGCCGCTCGAAGCTGGCGATGGCGGCGCTCGCCGTCACGGTGCTGTTCTTCGCGCTCGCCATCGCCGCGCCGTGGATCTCGCCGCAGAATCCCTACGATCCGGCCGAACTCGACCTGATCAACTCGAACCTGCCGCCGATCTGGTCGGCGGAGGGGCAGGCGCCGTTCCTGATCGGCACCGACGACCAGGGCCGCGACGTGCTCTCGGCCGTCTTCTACGGGCTGCGCCTCTCGCTCGTCGTCGGCCTTCTCGGCGTGCTCGTCTCGGGCGGCCTCGGCCTCGCGCTCGGGCTGATCGCCGGCTACTTCGGCGGCCTCGTCGACACGGTCATCATGCGCGTCGCCGACGTGCAGCTGACCTTCCCGGCGATCCTGATCGCGCTGGTCGTCGACGGCGTGGCGAAGGCCGCGGCCGGCGGCGGCCTCGACACCAACGCGACCATCGGGCTGATCGTCGTCTCGATCGGGTTTTCGTTCTGGGTGCAGTACGCCCGCACCGTCCGTTCCTCGGTGATGGTCGAGAAGAACAAGGACTACGTCCAGGCCGGGCGCCTGATCGGGCTGTCGTCGCCCGTGATCATGGTCCGCCATGTCCTGCCGAACGTGCTGGGACCGGTCTTCGTCATCGCGACGATCAACCTCGCGCTGGCGATCATCACCGAGGCGACGCTGTCGTTCCTCGGGACCGGCCTGCCGGAGACCATGCCGTCGCTGGGCACGCTGATCCGCACCGGCAACCGCTTCCTGTTCTCCGGCGAGTGGTGGATCGTCGCCTTCCCCGGCCTGGCGCTCGCCGGGCTGGTGCTGGCGATCAACCTGCTCGGCGACTGGCTGCGCGACGCGCTGAACCCGAAGCTGCAATGACAGAACCCGTCCTCTCCGTCCGCGACCTGCGCGTCGAGTTCGCGACGCGGCGCGGCATCCTGAAGGCGATCGACGGCGTGTCCTTCGACATCGCCCGCGGCGAGATCCTCGGCGTCGTCGGCGAATCCGGCGCCGGGAAATCGGTGACCGGCGCGGCGGTGATCGGCCTGATCGACCCGCCCGGCCGGATCAGCGGCGGCGAGATCCGGCTCGGCGGCGAACGCATCGACGACCTGCCGCCCGAGCGGCTGCGCCGCATCCGGGGCCGGCGCATCGGCATGATCTTCCAGGACCCGCTGACCAGCCTCAACCCGCTCTACCGCATCGGACGGCAGATCATCGAAACCGTGCAGACGCATACCGACCTCTCAGCCAGGGCCGCGCGGACGCGGGCGATCGACCTGCTCGCCGAGGTCGGCATCCCGGCGCCCGAGCGGCGGATCGACGGCTATCCGCACGAGTTCTCCGGCGGCATGCGCCAGCGCGTGGTGATCGCCCTCGCCCTGGCGGCCGAGCCTGAGCTGATCATCGCCGACGAGCCGACGACGGCGCTCGACGTCTCGGTGCAGGCGCAGATCATCACACTGCTCAAGCGCCTCGGGCGCGATCACGGCACCGCCGTGATGCTGATCACCCATGACATGGGCGTGATCGCCGAGGCGGCCGACCGGGTCGCGGTGATGTATTCCGGCCGCATCGCCGAGATCGGCCCGGTCCGCGCCGTGGTCGGCGACCCTCTGCATCCCTACGCCAAGGGCCTGATGGGCGCGATCCCGACGCTGACGCAGGAGACCGGGCGGCTGGCGCAGATCCCCGGTGCGATGCCGCGCCTGACCGCGATTCCCGCCGGCTGCGCCTTCAACCCGCGCTGCCCGAAGGTGTTCGACCGCTGCCGCGTCGAGCGGCCCGACCCGATCCCGGTGGGCGGGCACCGCGTCGCCTGCCACCTCTACGATCGCGCCGAGGTGGCGGCATGAGCGCGCCCGCGCCGTACGTCGAGGTCGAGGGCCTGCGACGGCTGTTCGACGTGTCGAAGCCGTGGCTCAACCGGATGATCGAGCGGCAGCCGAAGCAGTGGCTGAAGGCGGTCGACGGCGTCGCCTTCACGATCGAGCGCGGCGAGACCTTCGCCCTGGTCGGCGAATCCGGCTCCGGCAAGTCGACAGTCGCGCGCATGGTGGTCGGCCTGCTTCCGCCGAGCGCGGGCGACGTCCGCATCACCGGCGTCTCGATGACCGATCCGGCGCAGAACGCAGCCCGCCGCCGACTGCGGCGACGCATCCAGATGGTGTTCCAGGATCCCTACGCGTCGATGAACCCGCGCTGGCGTGTCGGACGGATCGTCGCCGAGCCGATCCGGGCCTTCGACCTGATCCGGGGCGAGGCGGCGATCGCCGACCGCGTCGGGGAGCTGCTCACGATGGTCGGCCTGCATCCCGACGACCGGGTGAAGTACCCGCACGCCTTCTCCGGCGGGCAGCGCCAGCGCATCGCCATCGCCCGCGCGCTCGCCGCGGAAGCGGAGTTCCTGGTCGGCGACGAGCCGACCTCGGCGCTCGACGTGTCGGTGCAGGCACAGATCCTCAACCTGATGCGCGACCTGCAGGACCGGCTCGGGCTGACCTACCTGTTCATCAGCCACAACCTCGCCGTGGTGCGCCACATGGCGACGCGGATCGGCGTGATGTATCTCGGACGCGTCGTCGAGATCGGCGGCGGGCGCGAGCTGTTCACGCATCCGAAGCATCCCTACACCCGGATGCTGCTCGACGCGGTGCCCGATATCGGCCTGACCGGGCGGCAGCGCACGCCGGTCTCCGGCGAGATCCCCAACCCGATCGACCCGCCGCCGGGCTGCAGCTTCAACCCGCGCTGCCCCTTCGCCAACGACCGCTGCCGGGCCGAGGTGCCGGCGCTGATCGATGGCGTCGCCTGCCACGCCTATCAGGAAGGGCGGCTGACCTGACCGCCTGCCCGATGGAGTTCCGATGACATCCAGCGCGCCGTCCGACATCCTCGAAATGAGCGCGGTCGCGCTGTCCGCCGCGATCCACCGGAAGGCGGTGTCCTGCGTCGAGGTGATGCAAGCCGCGCTCGCGCGGATCGCGCGGCTGAACCCGGCGGTGAACGCGATCGTCGCGCTGCAGGACCCGGGCCGCCTGATCGCGGAAGCCGCGGAGCGCGACGCCCGCCTCGCCCGCGGCGAGAGCGCCGGCCCGCTCCACGGGTTTCCCCTGGCGGTGAAGGACTTCGATGCGGTCCGCGGCCTGCCGTTCACGCAAGGCTCGCCGATCTTCCGCGACCGGATCGCGCCGGCCGACTCGATCATGGCGGGACGGCTTCGCCGCGGCGGCGCCGTGTTCATTGGCAAGACCAACGTCCCGGAATTCGGCCTCGGCTCGCACACCTTCAACCCGGTCTACGGCGCCACCGCCAACGCCTACGACCAGAGCAGGTCCGCGGGCGGCTCGAGCGGCGGCGCCGCGGTATCGGTGGCGTTGCGCATGCAGCCGGTGGCCGACGGCAGCGACCATGCCGGCAGCCTTCGCAACCCGCCGGCCTTCAACAACCTGTTCGGCCTGCGCACCAGCTACGGCCGGATCCCGATCGCCGCGCCGGACGTGTTCACGCCGGGCTTCGGCGTCTCCGGCGCGATCGGCCGCTCGCCGGCCGATATCGGCCTGATGCTGTCGGTTCAGGCCGGCGCCGACCCGCGCGTGCCATTCTCGATCCCGCAGGATCCAGCGATCTTCGCCGAGGACCTGAAGCGCGATTTTTCCGGCACGCGGATCGCGTGGCTCGGCGACCTCGACGGGCAGCTGCCCTTCGATCCCGGGGTGCTGGAATGCGGGGTCGAGGCGCTATCGGCCTTCGAGGCGGTCTGCTGCCGCGTCGAGCACGCCCGGCCCGCCTTCGACATGGAGCGGCTGTGGCAGGACTACGTCCTGCTGCGCGCCTGGATGAATGCGTCGAGCCTCCGCCCGCTCTACGACGACCCGGCGCACCGCGCCCTGCTCAAGCCCGAGGCGATCTGGGAGGTCGAGCGGGGATTGGCCCTCACCGCCGACCAGATCAGGTCGGCGCAGGAGGGCCGCACCGCCTGGTACGAGGCCGTGCTGACCTTCATGGCGCGCTTCGACTTCCTGGTGATGCCGAGCGCGCAGGTGTTCCCGTTCGCGATCGGCCTCGATTGGCCGAAAGAGGTCGGCGGCCGCACGATGGATACCTATCACCGCTGGATGCAGGTGGTGATCCCGGCGACCATGAGCGGCCTGCCCTCCCTGAACGTTCCGGCCGGGTTCGGCCCCGGCGGGCTGCCGACCGGCATCCAGATCGTCGGCCCCAACCAGGACGAGCTGGCTTGCCTGCAGCTCGGCGCCGCCTACGACGCGGCGGCCGGCTGGGTCTCGCGCCGGCCGCCGCCGCTGCTCGGGGCATGATCCCGACCCTTCGACCCGAAGCCCTGCAATCCTGAGACGCACCGGACGCGATCACCCGTTCGGCCGGTTGCAAGCGTTCGTTGCGGCGCGGACACAATCGGGGTTTTTGCGGCCGCGACGGGATGAAACGCGGGCGGAGCGCGGTTCGGCGTGTCTATAAGATCGGCCATGAGCAATGCGGTTCGCCCCTCCTCGAAGCCGCGTGCGGCTTATCTCGCCCTCCCCCTCGCGATCGCCCTCGGCGGATCGGCCCTCGCCGCCGACCTCGGCGCGATCATGCCGCGGGCAGTGCCGACCTTCGCGCAGGTCGATCCCGACACCTGGATCGTGACCCTGACCGGCAACCTCCAGTTCACGCCGCGCTATCCCGGCTCGGAGGACTACACGGTGATCGGCTACCCGGCGATCGACGTGCGCCGCGCCGGCGAGCCGCGCCGCTTCTCCGCGCCGGACGACGGGTTCAGCTTCTCGCTCTACGACAACGCGGTGTTCCGCATCGGCCCGACCGCGCGTTTCGTGCCGGGCCGCTACTACGGCGACGATCGCCGGCACCTGTTCGGTTTCCGCGATGCGCGCTTCGCCGTCGAGCCGGGCCTGTTCATCGAGTTCTACCCGATCCCGTCGATCCGCACGCGGGTGGAAGTCCGGCAGGGCGTGTACGGGCACCACGGCACCGTCGGCTCGGTCGGGGCGGACTACATCCTGCCGGTCGACCGCTTCCAGTTCTCGATCGGACCGCGCCTGAACATCGGCGACGCCTCCTACGCGCGGAAGTACTTCGGCGTCACCGCCGACGAAGCCGCCGTGAACGGTCGCGTCGCCGCCTACGACCCCGGCAGCTTCTTCTCCGCGGGCGTGCTCGGCGCGGTCACCTACACCCAGGACGCGACCTGGGCCTATACCGGCTACGCCGGCTACTCGCGCATCCTCGGCTCCTCCGGCGACAGCCCGCTGGTGCGGCGCCCGTTCGGCAACCCGGACCAGTTCCTGTTCGGCCTGAAGGTCGACTACTCCTTCGCCACGCGGTCCTGGTTCTGAGCGCGCGCCGACCGTCGGCGCGTCCGGCAGACGGCCCCTCCTGCCGCACCGACGTCCGAGGCGGCTCGCCGGCGACAGTGGGCGTCGGCCGGAGCGTCGGGCGCCTGCATCGGGAACCGTGAGGCTCGGCAGCCATGGAGGCCGATCGCCCACGGGCGGTGACTTAGCTTCGCGTCCGCACGCCAAGCTCATCGATCGCCTGCATTGACCCGCAGGCCGGTCTCGGGCGACACGACCCGATGCAATCCTTCTTCCGCGTCACGGCCTGGCTCGTGGTGGCCGCGCTCGTCTTCGTCACCCTGTCGCCGATCGACCTGCGGCCGTCCGTGGCGCCCGCGAACGTCGAGCGCGCGCTCGCCTACGGCGCGCTCGGGATGCTGTTCGCCCTCGCCTATCCGCGCCGATGGCTCGTCGTCCTCGTCGGCGTCGTCGCCCTCGCGGCCATCCTGGAGCTCGGGCAGGGTCTCACCCTGACCCGGCACGGCCGCCTCGCCGATTTCGTCGTCAAGGGCGGCGCGGCGATGCTCGGGACCGGCCTCGCCATCGCCACCACCACGCTCGTGTCGCGCCGCGCACGCTCCTAAAGCGCAGCGGTTAAGCCGCTTGCACCCGGGCGACGCGGCGGGTACAGCACGCCACCCGGTCGAACCGTCCGCCGCCCGCGCGATGCGCGGCGCCGACGCTTGCCGGGCACGGAGGGGTGGCCGAGTGGTTGAAGGCGCACGCCTGGAAAGTGTGTATACCGGAAACGGTATCGCGGGTTCGAATCCCGCTCCCTCCGCCACGGACCGCTGACTTTCGGTTTTTCGCCGTCTCCCGGGGCACGGCGCCCTCGGTCTCGAGCGTCGCTCGACCGTGGCGTTTGTCTCGCATCATACCGGCAATCCACAACGTCTCGGCGGGGCGGGCAGCAACAGCGACGCCGACGACTGGCCGAGCCGTCGCGATGGCATCCTGCCGATGCGCCGGCCCGACGAGGGCTCGTCGGGCCGGCGCATCGGCACGAAATTTCCGGCTTCGGAGGGCCGAGGTGCGCTGGAGCACCCCGAAGCGGCTGCGTCGGGCGCAGGAAACATTCGTGCAACCCGCGGCGCCTACCGTGGGTGCGTTCGATGACCCGACGACGGCGAGGCAGCACAGATGACCATCGCGACCCGGCTCCTGCGTCTTCCCGTCGTCCTCGTGGCCCTGGCCTTCGCCGTCACGCCGCTCGCCAACCCGCTCCTCCTGGCATTGGCCGCCCTCGCGACCGGCCTGCTGCTGGCCTATCGCTGCCTCGCCGACCTGCTGTCGGCGGAGCACGAGTCGACGGTCGGCCAGACGGTGTTCCGCCACTATCTCTGAGCCGGCCCGGTTGCCGCGCGCGGTGGGGATCTCCGAGCGCTACGAGACCGCGGTCAGCTTGTCGGCCATCGATTGCGCCTTGTCCCGGCGCGACGAGAACGCCATCGTGTAGAACACGCGCTGCACGCCGATCTGGCTCAGCCGCTCCTCGCACAGCTCGATCAGCCGGCAGATGTCGGCGAGCTCGCCCTCGATGTTGGTACCGTTGGCATGCATCTCGGCGTCGAGCCCGCTCGTCTCCAGGATCGTCTTGATCTCGCGGACGTAGGGCGAGACCGAGGGGCCGACGCCCATCGGCACGATGCACAGATCTGCAACAACCTTCATGAACTTGTCCTCGGTGGCGGGCGCGGGGTTATGTCCGGCTGCAACGCCCGCTACATAGCGAGCCAGACCGCAGGAAGGCGGCACCGCGCCGTTCTGGCCGAACCGTGCCGCGTTTCCCAGCCCGACCCAACCCCCAACCCAATCGACTGTCGATGGAGATCTCCGTGACCGACCCCAAGCGCCGCGCCTCCCTGGCGGCCGTTGCCGCGGTGGCGCTCGCCTGTTTCGCCGGCGGCGCCGAGGCGGCCCAGTGCGGCAACTCGGCGAGCGGCTTCGAGGCCTGGAAGACCCAGTTCGCCGAGGAAGCCCGCGGCCGGGCGAGCGCCGCGAGCCTCGCCGCCCTGCAGGAGACCTCCTACTCGACGCCGACCATCTCGGCCGACCGCGGCCAGAAGAGCTTCAAGCTCTCGCTCGATCAGTTCCTAGCCAAGCGCGGCGCCACCACCATCGTGTCGCGCGGGCGGGCGCTCAAGCGCCAGAACGCGGCGCTGTTCGCGCAGATCGAGCAGCGCTACGGCGTTCCCCCCGGCCCGCTGCTGGCGATCTGGGGCATGGAGACCGGGTTCGGCGCGGTGCGCGGCAACGTCAACACGCTGTCCGCGGTGGCGACGCTGGCCTACGATTGCCGCCGCTCGGCCTACTTCACCGACCAGCTCTACGCGGCCCTCACCCTGGTCGACCGCGGCCTGATCACGTCCGCCACGCGCGGCGCGGCCCACGGCGAGGTCGGGCATACCCAGTTCCTGCCGAAGAACGTGCTGACCTACGGCACCGGCGACCTCAACAACGTCGGCGCGGCGCTCAGCTCGACGGCGAACTTCCTGAAGGGTCACGGCTGGCAGGCCGGCGCCGGATACCAGCCCGGCGAGCCCAACTTCGCCGCGCTCCAGGGCTGGAACGCCGCCTCGGTGTACCAGCGCGCCATCGCCCTGATGGGCCGGCAGATCGACGGGGACTGACCTCGGCGATCGGACAGGCCGCCACGGCGACGAACCCCGGCCGAGAACGGCCACGATTCGTCGCCGGTTAACCATAAAGCCGCCCCACAAAAACCGGGCGGGCTCATCCATCTCACCGCTCGGCCGATCGGGCCGGGAGGGTGCGGATCGGCCCGCTTGCACGGATACGTCCGGCAGTCGCGGGATCGGATCGACGGCATCCGTTTGGAAACAGGCGGTGCCCACATGGTCGAAGATCCCTCCTCCAGCCCACAGGCGCAACGGTTTCGGTCGAGCGCGAGCCTGCGCCGAGTCGCGCTGAGGGCGGCCTCGGTCGCAGCCGTCGCCGCCCTCGTCTCGGGAAGCGTCGTCCTCGGCGGCCTGCGCACCGCACCGACATCGGACCCCCTCGTCGCCTCGGCCGGCGCCGTGCCCGGCGCGGTCGCTCAGGACCCGGCGCCGACGCTCGGAGCGGAAGCCCGCGCGCGGTGGCGGGAGGCCCTGCTCGAAGCGTTCCCCGACTGGTCCGCCGAGCGCCCGCAGGCGCCGCCGGAGCCGGCGACCCCGTTCGCGCAGCAGGAGCCGGTCCCGCAGGACGCGCCGCCTCCGGGCGCGCCGCCTGCTGCCGAGCCCAACCTGCTGGCGCAGACCGTGCCGCTGCCGGTGCCGCGGCCGCCGGAGTTCCGGCGCCCGATCGGTCCCGAGACGACCCGCCGCGCCGACCGGCAGGCGTCCCGCCGCAGCCGGACGGCGGAGATCCCGGCGCCCGCCCCCGACGATCGCAATTTTTTGGAGAAGTTCTTCGGCATCGAGCGCACCGCGACGCCGGCGTTGGCCTATGCCGCGCTGGAGACGCCCTCCCCCGCGAACCTGCCGCGCCAGCGGATCGTGCCCCCGGCCAACCCCGACCCGGCGGCGGTCGCGATCTACGACATCAGCGCGCGGATCGTGACGCTGCCCAACGGCACCAAGCTCGAGGCGCATTCCGGCCTTGGCGAGATGATGGACGACCCGCGCAACGTCCACGTGCGAATGCGGGGGGCGACGCCGCCCGGCACCTACGACCTCACCGAGCGCGAGGACCTGTTCCACGGCGTCCGCGCGATCCGGCTCACGCCGGTCGGCGGCACCGCCGCGGTCTACGGCCGGGTCGGGCTCCTCGCCCACACCTACATGCTGGGGCCGACAGGGGCCTCGAACGGCTGCGTGTCGTTCAAGGACTACCAGGCCTTCCTGCAGGCCTACCTGCGCGGCGAGGTCCAGCGCCTCGTCGTCGTGCCCGGCCGCGGCCAGGACGCGCCGCCGAGCGTCGCCCAGCAGAACCCCCCGGCTCCGGCCCCGACGCCGGGCCGTTCGGCCCGGCTCGGCAACGACGTGTAGGGGCGCCGCTTCAGAGCGGCACCACGGGGCCCTTCTTCGCCGACAGCCCGTCGATCAGCTTCGGATCGAGCTTGGTGTGGGCCTGGACGAGCGCGTGCGGCGTCAGCGCCATCCACTGGCGCAGGGACAGGTCGGCGTAGCGCGGGCTCTTGAACATCTCGAGGAAGGTCAGCGGCGTGTCGCCGGTGTTCTCGATGTAGTGGCCCATGGCGAACGGCACGTAGCCGACGTCGCCGCCCTGGTAGTCGAAGGTCCGCGCCTTCGACTCCGAGCCGAACACCGTCATCCGCCCCTTGCCGGAGAGGTAGTACTGCCACTCGTCGCCGTTCGGGTGCCAGTGCAATTCCCGCATCGCGCCGGGTTCGAGCTCGACCAGCGCCGCGGCGATCGTCTCCGAGGCCGGGAAGTTGGTCGAATCGGTGATCCGCACCGTTCCGCCCTTCGTGCGGATCGGCTCCTGCGCCAGCATCCGGTGGCTGAACGACTTCGGGATCGGGCCGGCGCCCCCCATTCGGTCGCCCGCCAGCGGGCCGGGCTTCGGGCCGGGGAAGATGTAGAGCTCGCGCTCGGGGATGTTCGCGAAGGCGCTTTCCGGCAGGCCGAAGTTCTTGGCGAGCACCTCCTTCGGGGTGTGCGCCAGCCAGTCGGTGATCAGGAAGGTCGAGTCTTCCGAGAAGCCGCCATCGTCGAACACCAGCAGGAACTCGCAGCCGTCGACGTCGGATTCCAGCGCCTGGATCGAGTGCGGGATGCCGGAGGGGAAGTACCACAGGTCGCCCTCGCCGACGTCGTCCGCGAAGGTCCGCCCGTCCGGATCGATGGCGGTGATCCGGGCACGGCCCTTGATCATGTAGGACCACTCGGCCTCCTTGTGCCAATGCATCTCACGCACAGCGTTGGCCTTCAGGCGCATGTTCACGCCCGCCATCGCCTTCGAGATCGGCAGCTCGCGCACCGTGGTCTGCCGGGCCCAGCCGCCCTCCTCCAGGCGCATGTGGCTGTCGGCGAACGACCATTTCAGGTTCGGCATCGTGCCGTGGTCGGTGGCGGGCGGCGCCACGGTGTAGGGATCCTCGGCCTCGCGGGCGGGGTTGCGCGGCCCGAGGATGTCCGCCCCCTTGCCGTCGCGCTCGGGCATCGGCCCTTCGGCGGCGCGGGCACCGCCGGCGGCGAGCGCGGTGCCGGCGGCGATCAGGGTACGGCGTGAGATGTCGTTCATGCGGCCTGTCAGTGGATGCGATGGGTCCTGCGCCGTCGCCTGGCCCGGGTCCGTCGGTGGATCGTCGGCGTGGCGACGGCGTGCGCGGCAGGACAAGCCGCATGGTTGCGATCCGATCCCGCCATTCCCGGCATGGCTGCAACGCGTGGCGGGCGAACCTGTCCGAACGGTCATCTTCTCGCGATCTCCCGGTCATCCGGGCGGGTGCAGGATGCGGACGACCGAATGATGGAGGGCAGCCCGACCGTGACCGTCCAAGCCCATTCCGCCCCGTCCCGGTCCGCGCTATGGACCGAACCCATGCGGCTCCTGATCATCGAGGACGATCGCGAGGCGGTCTCCTACCTCGTCAAGGCGTTCCGGGAGGCCGGGCACCTCGCCGACCACGCGACCGACGGCCTCGACGGCTACGGCCTCGCCTGCGACGGCGCCTACGACGTGCTGATCGTCGACCGGATGCTGCCGAAGCTCGACGGGCTTTCGCTGATCCGCTCCCTGCGCGAGCAGAGGGTGACGACGCCGGTGCTGATCCTGTCGGCGCTGGGGCAGGTGGACGACCGGGTGAAGGGCCTGCGCGCCGGCGGCGACGACTACCTGCCGAAGCCCTACGCCTTCTCGGAGCTGCTCGCCCGCGTCGAGGTGTTGGCCCGGCGCGGCGGCTCGTCCGCCGCGAGCGCCGAGGCGACCGCCTACCGCGTCGGCGACCTCGAGCTCGACCGGCTCTCCCACCGGGTGACGCGGGCGGGCCAGGACGTCGCCCTGCAGCCGCGCGAGTTCCGGCTGCTGGAGTACCTGATGCGCCATGCCGGCCAGGTCGTGACCCGGACCATGCTCCTGGAGCACGTCTGGGACTATCACTTCGACCCGCAGACCAACGTCATCGACGTGCACGTCTCGCGCCTCAGGGCCAAGCTCGACAAGGGTTTCGGCACGCCGATGATCCACACGATCCGCGGCGCCGGCTACATCCTGCGCGCCGACGAGGCGCGGCCGCCATCATGATGCCCGCGAGGACGGATCGAGCCCGCGCGATCGCCGGCATCCTCGTCCCGTGACGCCGCACGTCCCGACCCCGGACAGCGCCTTCGTCCGCATCCAGAAGCTGTTCCGGACGACGGCGTTCAAGCTGTCGATCGCGTACCTCGTCGTGTTCGCAGCCTGCGCCGGGGTGGCGCTCGGCACCATCGCCTGGAGCGCCCGTCGCGTCCTCGACGACCAGATCGTCTCGACGATCGACGCCGAGATCAACGGGCTCGCCGAGCAGTACAACGGCGGCGGCCTGCGCCGGCTGATCTCCGCGGTCGAGCGAAGGGCGGCCGAGCCCGGCGCCTCGCTCTACCTCGTGACCACGGCCAACGGCGACCACGTGGTCGGCAACGTCGGCGACCTGCCCGCGAGCGTGCTGGCGACGCCGGGACAGGCGGAGACCGTCTACGGCCGCAGCCGCGAGACGCAAGGGCGCGAGACCCATCGCGCGATCGTGCGCATCTTCACGCTGCCCGGCGGCTTCCGGCTGCTCGTCGGCCGCGACGTCGAGGAGCGCGACCGCCTGCGCGGGGTGATCGCCAGCACCTTCGGCACCTCGCTCGCGGTCGTGGTGCTGCTCGGCGTGATCGGCGGCTGGGTGGTCGCCGGCCGGGTCCTCAAGCGGGTCGACGCGATGACCGAGACCGCCGGCACCATCATGGCGGGCGATCTCGGCCGCCGCCTGCCGGTCGCGGGCAACGGCGACGAGCTCGATCGCCTCGCCCAGAATCTGAACCTGATGCTGGAGCGGATCGGCGAGCTGATGCGCGGCCTGCGGGAGGTCTCCGACAACATCGCCCACGACTTGAAGACGCCGCTGACGCGCCTGCGCAACCGCGCGGACGAGGCGCTTCGCGGCGAGCGCTCGCCGGACGCCCTGCGCGCGGCGCTGGACGGGGTGATCGAGGACAGCGACGGCCTGATCCGGGTGTTCAACGCGCTCCTGATGATCGCGCGGCTCGAGGCGGGCAACGCCCGCGAGATGATGGCGCCGTTCGATCTCGGACCGTCCGTGCGGGCGATCGGCGAGCTCTACGAGGCGCTGGCCGAGGAGCGCGGCCAGCGCCTCGACGTGTCGGCGCCGGACGGCCTGATCGTCGACGGCAACCGCGAGCTGGCGGGGCAGGCGCTCGCCAACCTCCTGGACAACGCGATCAAGTACGGCGCCGAGGCCCGCGGCGGGTCGCCGGGCGGGATCGTGATGGCGGCGTCGCGGATCGGTGCGGAGATCGTCGTCACGGTGGCCGATCGCGGCCCGGGCATCCCGGAAGCCGAGCGCGGGCGCGTCCTCGACCGCTTCGTGCGCCTGGAGGACGCCCGATCGGCACCGGGCTTCGGCCTGGGCCTGAGCCTCGTCGCCGCCGTCGTGCGCCTGCATCAGGGGCGCCTGACGCTGGAGGACAACGCGCCCGGCCTGCGCGTGGCGATCGCCCTGCCGGCGGCGGGCGCCGCGAACCGGCAGAGCCCGGACGCTCCGTCGGAGGGCGGGGTCTGATCGCGACGGCGACCTTCGCCGGCCGGGACAGGGCGGCCTGCGCGACGAAGCGCGGATCGGCCGACCGCGGCGACCGTCACCCGCCGGTGCGTCGGCCAGCGACCGGCACGATGGCGGGCTGCGCGTTCTCAGCTCTCGGCGGTCGCTTCGTCGGTCTCCGAAGCCGCCTCGTCCTCGGACGCGTCCTCGTTCTCGAGTTCCGCATCGGCCTCCGCATCCGCGTCGGCGGACGTCGCCTTGGCGATGCTGATGAAGTCGCCCCGGCGGATCGCCTCGCCGCCCGAGGCCATGGTGCTGAGGTAAGCGTTCAGCGTGGCCGGCGCGACGTCGGGCAGGCGCTGCGCGATCTGGGCGGTGGACAGGCCCTGCGGGCCGGCGCTTTCCAGGAGGGCGCGGAGCCGGCCCTTCGCCGAGTTCGCCCGGGGCCCGCGCGGGCCGCGCGTCGAGGTCTGGCCGGGCGTCGCGACGCGCTCGGTGCTCCTTCGGGCCGGGCCATCGCCGAGCGACACGGCGGCGTCGAGCGGCGTGTTGTCGACGATCGACCGCAGCGCCCCCTCGGCCATCTGCAGCTTTGCCAGCTCGGTCCCGATCCGCTCGTACTCGGCCTGAAGGAGATCACGGCGCTGGCTGATTTCCGCAAGTGCCTTCGTGATGGTGTGATCTTCTGCCATGGCCGCCTCTACTCTCGAATGGGGGCCATAACTCATAGGCGCCAAGACGGGTCAAGACCGGCAAGGGCATTGCCATCTGTACGTCAGGAAAACCGCCCTGCGGATGCCGACGCCCTGGCCTGAGGCCGCGGACCGGGTAAGACACGATCGCCGGGCCGCTGCGACGAGCCCGGCGCTGGAACGCATGCGATGACCGAAGACCCAGCCGCCGGCCCCCACGTCTCGATCGACGCGATCGCCGCGCGCTTCGAGCGCTGCGCCGCCACCATCGGGGTCGTCGGGCTCGGCTATGTCGGCCTGCCGCTCTGCCTCGCGGCGACGGAGGCCGGCTTCGCCGTCGTCGGCTTCGACATCGACGCCGACAAGCCGGCGATGCTGATGCGCGGCGAGACCTATCTTGAGCACATTCCGGCGCCGGCGGTGGCGGCGATGGCGGGAAGCGGCCGCTTCCGCGCCACGACCGATTTCGACAACCTGGCGCAGGTCGACGCGATCCTGATCTGCGTTCCGACGCCGCTCACCCGGCAGCGCGAGCCCGACCTGTCGTTTGTGCGCACGACCACGCAGGAGATCGCGAAGCGCTTGCGGCCGGGGCAGCTGGTCGTGCTCGAATCCACCACCTGGCCGGGAACGACCGATCAGGTCGTGCGACCGCTGCTCGAGGCGCTCACCGGCTATCGCAGCGGATCGGACTTCTTCCTCGCCTTCTCGCCCGAGCGCGAGGATCCCGGCAACCGCGCCTTCAGCACCGCGACGATCCCGAAGATCGTCGGCGGCGACGGCCCCGCGGCGGCGCGGCTCGCCGAGGCGCTCTATGCGCCGTTCGTCGCCCGCACGGTGATGGTGTCGTCCACCGCGACGGCGGAGGCGACGAAGCTGACGGAGAACATCTTCCGCGCCGTCAACATCGCCCTAGTCAACGAGCTGAAGGTGATCTTCGACGCGATGGGGATCGATGTCTGGGAGGTCATCGAGGCGGCCAAGACCAAGCCGTTCGGCTTCACCCCGTTCTATCCGGGCCCCGGCCTCGGCGGGCACTGCATCCCGATCGATCCGTTCTACCTCACGTGGAAGGCGCGCGAGTTCGGGATCGCGACGAAGTTCATCGAGCTCGCCGGCGAAATCAACCAGCAGATGCCGGGCTTCGTGCTCGACAAGCTGATCCGCGCGCTCGACACCCACGCCGGACGCGGCCTGTCGGGCAGCCGGATCCTGATCGTCGGCCTGGCCTACAAGAAGAACATCTCCGACATCCGCGAGAGCCCGGCGCTCAGGCTCTGGTCGATGCTGGAGGCGCGCGGCGCGCGGGTCGCCTACCACGATCCGTTCGTGCCCGCGGTTCCCGCGACGCGGGAATACAGGACGCTACAGGGCGCGAGATCGGTCGCGCTGACGGACGGGACGCCGGCATCGTTCGACGCCGTGCTGATCGTGACCGACCACGACGCGGTCGATTACCCCGCGATCTGCGGGAGCGCGCGGATCGTCGTCGATTGCCGCAACGCGCTTCGCAGCCGCGGGCTGACCGCGAAGATCGTGATCTCGGCGTGATGGCGGCGCGGTCTTCCCTCCCTCCTTTGCGGGGGGGAAACGCACCCGACCTTCCGGTTCGATCCGACCTCTTAAGTCAGATACGCCTTCAGGTTCCGGCGGATGCGGTCGAGCGGCACCTCGGCCTGGTCCGGCAGGGTGAACGTGGCGCCGGTGATCGTCTCGTAGGCGTTGATGTAGACGGCCGCCGTCTCCAGCACGATCTCGGCCGGGATTTCCGGGATCGGGTCGTTGTAGGGGTCGCAGCGCGCCACCACCCAGTTGCGGACGAAATCCTTGTCGAAGCTCTCCGGGGCCGCGCCGGCGGCGAAGCGCTCGGGATAGGTCTTCGCGAACCAGTAGCGGCTGCTGTCGGGGGTATGGATCTCGTCGGCGAGCACGATGCGGCCGTCGGCGTCGGTGCCGAACTCGTACTTGGTGTCGGCGAGGATCAGCCCGCGCCGCGCCGCGAGGTCCTGGCCGCGGGCGAACAGCGCGAGCGCCGTCTCCGACACGGTCCGCCACTGCGCCGGCGTGAGCAGGCCCTGGCCCAGGATCGCGTCGGCAGTCAGCGGCGCGTCATGGGCACCGTCGGCGGCCTTGGTGGTCGGGGTGATGATCGCCTGCGGCAGCCGCTCGTTCGGGCGCATCCCGTCCGGCAGGGTATGGCCGTACATCGTGCGCGCGCCGGCCTTGTACTGCGTCAAGATCGAGGTCGCAGTGCTGCCGGCGAGGTAGCCCCGCACCACGATCTCCACCGGCAGGATGTCGAGGCGTTGCCCGACGAGCACGTTCGGGTCGGGATAGGCGAGGACGTGGTTCGGGCAGAGGTCGGCGGTCGCCTCGAACCAGTAGCGGGCGGTCTGCGTCAGCACCTGGCCCTTGAAGGGGATCGCGGCGAGCGCCCGATCGAAGGCGCTGATCCGGTCGCTGCTGATCAGGATGCGGCGCCCGTCCGGCAGGTCGTAGTTGTCGCGCACCTTGCCGCGATAATGGTTCGGCCATTCCGGCAGCGTCGCGTCCTCGAGGACTTGGTGGGCGTGCGGGGCGAGGGATGCCGTGTCCAAACCGGGTTGCTCCATCAGGCTGCGCGGATGACCGGACGCGGTGTGAACCAGCGCACGCGGCGTGACCAGCCCCCGCCTCCGATGTGGGGCGCGAGCCTTGCAGGACGGCGCCGCCCATGAAACCGCTCCGACCTGCGCGCGGTCCGCAGGTCCGGCTCGATCCGACGAACGTGAAGCGAGGGATTTTCGACGTGTCCCACACCCATCGGCCGCCGCGCATCTTCGAGACCGTCGAGGGGCGCCGCCTCGCCGAGACGCGGACCGACCCCGCCTGGCGCCTGTGGGGGCCGTATCTCAGCGATCGGCAATGGGGCACGGTGCGGGAGGATTACAGCGCCGACGGCGAGGCCTGGGACTACCTGCCCCACGACCATGCCCGCTCGCGCGCCTATCGCTGGGGCGAGGACGGCATCGGCGGCTTCGCCGACAAGGACCTGAACTGGTGCCTGTCGCTCGCCCTATGGAACGGCCGCGACCCGATCCTCAAGGAACGCCTATTCGGCCTGACCAATGCCGAGGGCAATCACGGCGAAGACGTCAAGGAGCTGTACTACTACCTCGACGGCGTCCCGACCCACGCTTACATGCGGATGCTGTACAAGTACCCGCACGACGCGTTTCCGTATTCTCGCCTGACCGAGGAGAACGCGCGCCGCGGCCTCGACGACCGCGAGTTCGAGCTGATCGATACCGGCCTGTTCGACGCGGGCCGCTACTGCGACGTCACCATCGAGTACGCCAAGGCGGGGCCCGACGACGTGCTGATGCGGGTGACCGCGATCAACCGCGGCCCGGATGAAGCGACGCTGGCGCTGCTGCCGCAGCTGTTCTCGCGCAACACGTGGTCGTGGGCGAACGGCCCGCGCCCCGACCTGCGGCTCGCCGCCGACGGCACCGTGCTCGCCGTCCACCATGCCATGCCGGCGATGCGGCTCCATGCCGACGGGGCACCGGAATGGCTGTTCTGCGAGAACGAGACCAACGCCCACCGCCTGTTCGGCGCGCCGCAATCCGGATACCCGAAGGACGGAATCGGCCGTCGCGTGGTCGACGGGGAGATGGACGCGGTCAATCCTGACCGGTCCGGCACCAAATGCGCCGGCGTGCACCGGCTGACCATCGCGCCGGGCGGCGAGCAAAGCGTGCGCCTGCGCTTCCGCATCGCGGAGGCGTCCGGCGACGCCTTCGCCGACTTCGACGCGGTGTTTTCCGCCCGCATCGCCGAGGCCGACGCATTCTACGCCGCGTTGCAGGCCGACATCGCGGATGCCGACCGCCGGGCGGTCCAGCGCCAGGCCCTGGCCGGGATGCTGTGGTCGAAGCAGCTCTACCATTACGACGTGCGCGAGTGGCTCGACGGCGACCCGGCCCAGCCGGCCCCGCCCGAGACGCGCAAGGCCGGCCGCAACGCCGATTGGCGCCACGTGCGGGCGCACGACATCATCTCGATGCCGGATGCCTGGGAATACCCGTGGTTCGCCTCCTGGGACCTCGCGCTCCAGAGCCTCGTCTTCGCGACGATCGACCCCTATTTCGCCAAGGGGCAGATCCTGCTGCTGCTCGACGACGCCTACGGCCACCCCAATGCCGAGGTGCCGGCCTACGAGTGGAACTTCTCCGATGCCAATCCGCCGCTGCACGCCTTCGCCGCGTGGCGGGTGTTCTCCCTCGACCAGGCGCTGACCGGGCGGCCGGACCACGACTTCCTGCTCCGGGTGTTCAACAAGCTGACGATGAATTTCACCTGGTGGGTGAACCGCAAGGACGCATCCGGGCGCAACCTGTTCCAGGGCGGCTTCCTCGGGCTCGACAACATCGGCCTGTTCGACCGCTCGAAGCCGATCGCGGGCGGGGCGCTGACGCAGTCGGACGCGACCGCCTGGATGGCGATGAACGCGCTCGAGCTGATGCGGATTGCGGTGGAGCTTGCGCTGCGCGATCCCGCCTACGAGGACATGGCGGAAAAGTTCTTCGAGCATTTCCTGCTGATCGCCGATGCCGCCGCGCGCAGGGGCGGCCTCTGGGACGAGGCTGACCAGTTCTTCTACGACGTGATCGAGACGCCGGGCGGCGAGCGCATCCCGATCCGCGCCCGCACCCTCGTCGGGTTGATCCCGATCTGCGCGGTCGCCGTGCTGCGCGAGACCGACCTGGTGAAGCTGCCCGGGCTGCAGAAGCGGCTGCGCTTCTTCCTGGAGAACCGGCCCGACCTCGCATCCCTGGTCTCGCGCTGGCAGGAGCCGGGCGAAGGCGGCACGGCCCTGCTGTCGCTGCTGCGCGGCCATCGCCTCAAGGCGCTGCTGCGGCGGATGCTCGACGAAGGCGAGTTCCTGTCGCCGCACGGTATCCGCGGCGTCTCCAAGGTCTACGAGCGCACGCCGTTCCACTTCGTCTGGGACGGGGCCGACCTGACCCTGCCCTACGAGCCGGCCGAGTCGCGGACGCGGCTGTTCGGCGGGAACTCGAACTGGCGCGGGCCGATCTGGCTGCCGATCAACTACCTGCTGATCGACGGCCTGCGCCGGTTCCACCGCTATTACGGGCCCGACTTCCGGGTCGAGGCCCCGACCGGCTCAGGGACCTTCCTGTCGCTGCAGGAGATCGCCGACGAGCTGGCGAACCGCATGATCGGGCTCTCGACCCGCGGGCCGGACGGGACGCGCCCGTTCCAGGCGACGAGCAGGCTGGAGCAGGAGGACCCGCATTTCCGCGACCACGTGCTCTGCTACGAGTACTACCACGGCGACACGGGCCGGGGCCTCGGCGCCTCGCATCAAACCGGCTGGTCGGGCCTGGTTGCGCTGCTGATCCAGCAATGCGCGCTCGGTCCGATCCACGCGCTGTCGCCCTCGGGCGCCTCGTGACTACTGGGTGAGCCGCAGCGTGCCGATGCTGGCCGCGATCTGGTTGAAGGCCGAGATGAGGCTGTTCGAATCGTTGGCGACGAACGATTGGGACGCCGTCGTCGCGCAGTCGCTCAACAACTTCAGGCCCTGCGGATCGATGGGATCCGACGGGACGCTGAAACCGATCGTGTAGATCGAGATGCCCGTGGCTTTCGCGTTCCTGCAAGCCGACGCGGTCAACGCGTCGACGGCATCGCGTGCGCTGTCGGCATCGTTCACGGTCGGCGTGCCCGGGACGAGCCTCGATGCCGGTCCGGTGCCGTCGACGTTTTTGACGTAGCCGGCAGCGAAGTACAGCGAGCCGTTGGAGGAGGACCCATTCGTCGCCCAGCTGTTCGCGCCGTCCGTCATCAGGATGATGATCTTGTTGACGGTGCTCGACGAGTAAGCGGCGCCGTCCGCGAAGACGCTGATCGGAGACAGCGTACGCCACCCCCACATCATGCCCTCGTGAATGTTCGTCGAGCCGAGGGCGGTCATGCCGCTGATCGTCGTCTTCAGCACCGAGGTGTCGCTGGTCAGGCGTTGGAGCGGCTGCGTCGTACAGCCGAAGTTCGGCCCGTTCGGCACCTTCGTTGAGGAATTGGAATTCGTCGGCGAGGCGTTCTTCGGGCTGACGTACTTGCATGCCCGACCCTCCGTATCGAAGAACGACGCATTGGACTGGCTCTGACAGGATGAGCTCGACGTCGAGTCGTCGATGTAGCTGTTGTAGCTGCGACTGCCATTGTAGTCGCGATAGCCGGTACCGCCATTGCCCGGCTCATCGGGCGCGAACATCGGGACGTAGTAGGAATCGGCATTCGAGCTCGATGGCGCGCCATCCTGCACGTTCAGCGGATAGGGCAAGGTCTCCAAGCACCCGCCCCAACCCCAACCGGAATAAGCGGCCTGCAATTTGGTGAAGATATCGAAACGGTTGGTGAAACCGGACCCCGCCGGGGAAAGCACGTTGTCCCAATGGTAGGAGGATCTTGCGTTCTGATCGATCCAGGTCGCGTAGCGGTAGGCCGTGGGATTCAAGGCGACCGAGGCCGCGAACGGTACGATCGAGATCTTGGTTCCCGTCGCGAAAGCGGTGTTCGTGTAGACGTAGTTGACGAAGTTCGTCGCCGCCGTCTGCACCGCCTGGAGCTTGCTCTGGCCGCCGCTCGATTCCGCCATCGAGCCGGTGTTGTCGAGCACCAGGGCAATCTCGAAGGTCTTGGGCACCGGGGTGGCGCAGCGCGCCGACCCGCCCGGGCGCGGGGCCGTCACGCCCGTGATGCGGCTGTAGAAGACCGGCGAGACCATGTGCGTGGTCAGGGTGATCTGGCGCGGGTTCGCCGTCACCGCCAGCGGGTCGACCGTGAGGCCGGTCGCGCCCATGTAGCCCGTCATCATCGCGACGGCCTGGGCCTGGAGAGCCAGGTTCGTCGTCGCCATCGGCGTCTGGCACAAAGCGAGGGCGGTGGCGTCGGTCGCGGCCTGGAGCTTGGTCTCCATGTAGGTGGCGAAGCCGTAATCGATCGCGGCGCCGGTGAAGCCGAGGAGCGGCAGCGCGAGCAGCCCGAACAGCAGGACGACGTTGCCGTCGCGCTGCCGCGCGAAGCGGCCGAGATGTCGGCGCATCGAGATCCTTCGAGGTGTCGAGCGGGCCGGGGTCACGGGCATGCTGCGCCTCCCGGCATCCAGACTTCGGTGTAGGTGGATTTGGCGGGCTGCCCGCCGCGCGCCGGCCAGGGCATGCTGGATTTGAGCGTGATCGTGCTCGTGGCGCCGTTGACGAGCTTGACCAGCGCCGAGCCGAGCATCGGCGTGTAGGGCATGCTCACCTCGGTGAGGACGTAGCGGACCCCGTTGGTGCGGAATCCGGTCGGCACGGTGAGGTCGGAGGCGGCGCCCGTGGCGCGGGGCGACGCGTTGGCGTTGGCGGTGCTGGAACAGACCCGCGGGATCAGGTTGAGGTTCGTGAGGTCGACCGCCATCGCGCTCACCACGATCTTCACGCCGCTGGCGTCGAACGGCTTCAGCACCAGGGTCGAGGTGGCGAGGATGTCGCGCATCAGCGACGCGTCGATCGGGTTCTGGGCGTCGCCCTGCGCAGTCAGGTCGGACACCGTCCGGGCGAGCTGCGTGACCTTCCGCCAGTTGTCGACCGCGTGGGCGTACTCCGAAAGGCCCACGAAGATCGCGAGCAGCACGGGCAGGATCAACGCGAACTCGATCGCGGAGACGCCGCCGGACGCGCGTGCGAACCGGGCGAAGGCCCGCTCGGACGCGCCTGAGCTATGAAGAGGGGAACACCGCACCATCCCGGCCCTCAGCATCCGGTCGAGGCGGTGGTCTGGTACGGCTCGGTGCGGAACACGGCCGTGGACTGCAGCAGATGCGTCCCGTCGGCGAAGCTCATCTGGGCGAGGTCGAGCAGGCTGAAGAACACCGGCACCTTCACGGCCGCGGTGACGACGACGATCGATCCCGGCTTCGCGCAGGCGTAGCTCGTCCCGAAGCCGTTGTTCCAGGTCCTCGTGGTGGCGTTCATCGGCGTCGCGCTCGACCCGGCCGCGAACGAGCTCGCCAGCGACACGTCGATCTTCACGCTCGAGCAGTCGAACAACGTGAAGGCCCGGTTGGCGCCGGTTCCGCACATCGCGTCGTTGAGCTTCTGCAGCAGGACCGCCGCGCTGGTCGTCCCGCTGTTGGCGATCTGGAACTGGCCGGTGAACAGGCCGCGCACCGCGTTCTGGACGGTGCGGTCGAAGTTCTGGCCGGCCCAGATCACGAACGCGATCTGGATGATCGCGCCGACCAGCGC